>VXPQ01000013.1 GCA_009839485.1 Bacteroidetes bacterium SB0662_bin_6 | reverse complement strand
ACGAAGATCATCTCCCGAGAGCGAGCGCCACTCGTAGTGAACGCCGCCCTCTTCGAATACGCCCGTTGCAGCACACGACAACGAAATGGATTCACCTGCCCGGGCAATAAGGCGAGGCGGGCAGGACAACGAGAAAGACGCACCGGAAACCGCCGCGCCCTTCACAGGCAACCCGCCTTCGTCAATGACCTGAGCGTGTGCTGTGGATGAAGATGTCAGCAGCACGGCGACAAGCACACACGCCGTGCGCCCGGCCATACAGACCATAATCTCATCTTGTGAATATTTCCGGATGTGAACAAGTACTTATAACAAACTATCAATGCATCTAACAATTTTCATTGTATTTATATATCATAACTGTAACATTACAGGCTATATTCATAATTTTACTGTTACTTTCGGGGGTGCCTGTCATTCGGCATCCTTCGGACCGGATCGTTATTGCTCTTACGTATACACACTCGTGGCCTCTGACGAGTCGTCGGGCTTATGCATGCGGTAGCCTACCCGCGGCTCGGTGAAGATGTGCGTTGGGTTGTTCGCATCGTCGCCCAGTTTGCGTCGCAGTTTCCCCACGAAAGCCCGCACCAGATACGTGTCGTCCAGGCTGTTCGACCGCCACACGCTACGCAGCAGGTTTTCGTAGGTCATTACCCGACCGGCGTTGATCGAAAGGACTCGGAGCAGATCATATTCGGTTGCGGTAAGCCGTACCGCGCGCCCGTCCACGGTCACCCGGCGTTCCTCGTAGTTGATCACCAGAGTCCCTGACTGGAAAGTTTCGGGGCGCACGTCGCTCTTACGCAGCGCAGCCTGAATCCTGGCCACCAGCTCCGTAGGCGAAAACGGCTTGACGATGTAATCGACCGCTCCCATCTCCAGGGCCCTTGCAATCGTTTCATCCCGGCCATAGGCGGACACGAAGATGACCGGTCGGTCGGCCAGCGCCGGAACGTTTTGCATCAGCTCTATGCCGTCCATCTCAGGCAGCAGCAGGTCCAGCAGCACCAGATGGGGCTCGTGCTTATCGATCAGGGCGGACACCTCTTTCGGCTCGCCGGTCATGAGCGGGCTAAAATCGGCGTCGTTCAGAACACCCCGTATATACCCCAGAAACTGTGGGTCGTCGTCCACCACGAGAACAAGCGGCTTCTGCTGATCGGCGCGCCCCGGCCTATGCGACGGGCTCTCCATCACACCGGTTCTGCTCTCCTCAACCAGGGGAATCGTAAAGGTGAACCGGGTACCTTGTCCGGGTCCGGCGCTTTCGGCCCGGATGCGACCCCCGTGGGCCTCCACCAGCCCCTTGCATATGACCAGACCCAGGCCGATTCCGTGCGGCTGCTTCCCCTCACCGACGTCGGTGTACTTCCGAAACAGATGGGGCAACTGCTCGGGCGGCACGCCCTGGCCTTCGTCCGTTACCGAAATTGCGACATGGACACCGTCGCGTACTGCGCCGACATGGATGGCGGACGACTCGGGAGCATACCGGGACGCGTTGGCGAAGAGGTTGTTCAGCACCTGGACGATGCGCTGACTGTCGGCCATCACACGCGGCAGGTCCGGCGGCAGGTCGATGCGGATGGTCTGTCTGCCTCCGCCGCTCACGAATGTGGTCCGGGCCTGATCGACCAGCGCGGTCACCTTCACCGGCTCGGGGTCGATCGACAGCGTGCCGGAGTCGATACGCCCCGCATCCAGCAGGTCGCTGATCAGGTTATCCATATGATCGGCCTGCTCTTCGACGATCCGGAAGAACTGCCGAACCTCGGTCCGATCCAGAACCCGCGGGGCCTTCAGTACGGTCGCTGCCGTACCTTTGATCGCGAAGAGTGGCGCGCGCAACTCGTGGCTCACCATGCCCAGGAACTCGGCCCGCAACCGGTTCAACTCCTCAATTGGCGACAGATCCTGCATGGTGACGACCATCGACTCGGTCGCGCCGTTGGCGGAGTGGATCGGGGTGACATTGATGAGTATCGTAGTGCTCCGGCCATCGGGAACCGAGAGCACGACCTCCTCGCCTCGCACGGTCGTGGCGTCGTCGACCAACTGTTTCATCGGGAATTCCGTGAGGGTCACCTCGCGCCCGTCGGAGAAGCGGATCGTCAACACCTCCAGTAACTGCTCTGCGGGGTGGCCGGGTGTGCGTAGTCCCTCGACGATCCGCCTCGACTCCCGGTTGAACGATACAGGATTGCCCGTCCGGGCATCGAACACCGCAACACCGACCGGCGAGGTTTCCACGAGAGCCTCAAGGTCGGCCCGGGTACGCTGCTCATCCCGGTACGTACGGGCGTTGGCGATAGCGGCCGCCGCCTGCGAGGCGAAAAGCACCATGATTTCCTCGTCCTTGGCCGCGAACGCTTCGCCGTTCTCCTTGTCGCCGAGGAACAAGTAGCCGAGATGCTCGCCCCGGTGGTGCATCGGCGCGCAGTGCATCGTTCCCAAAGCCCACGGATTGACGGGGAGGCCAACCGATTCCAGGTAGTCGGGCAGATCCGTCATGCGGAACGGCTGCCCCATATCCTTCTGGAGGTGTTCGAAGAGCCGCGGGCCGTCCGGCCACGCTACGATCGTCTGGAACTCCTCGTCCGAAAAGCCGGAAGTCAGGACGTTCCGCAGATCCCCGTGCAAGTCGATCATCGTGATCACACCCCTGTTCGTGCCGGTCAGCGCGCGGGCGCTGTCGATCACTTCCTGGAGCACGGTCTCCAGATCCAGGCTCGAGCTGATGCGCAGCACGGCCGCGCTCAACCTGGAGAAGCGCTCGTGAAGCACCTGTATTTCCATTTCCAGCTCGTTGGACTTATTCATTTCCCGCACCTCGATTTGTGTTGAAGGCGGCATCCCGAGCTCGCGCCGTTGTGGCGGCCGATAAAGCAATCCCGACCCCGCAACGATCCGCTCCGAAGGATGCCGAATGACAGATCTATTCCGAAGATAACAATAAAATTATGAATATAGCGTGTAATGTTACAGTTATGATATATAAACGCAATGAAAATCAGTAGATGCATTGATAGTTTGTTATAAATACTTGCTCACATCCAGAAATATTCACAAAATGAAGTTATGGTCTGGATGGCCGATACGCCCGGAGCAAGAGGAACCGGGATGGAAAACTGTAACGGCCATAGCCGGGCGCACGGCGTGTGTGCTTGTCGCCGTGCTGCTGACATTTGCATCCACAGCACACGCTCAGGTCATT
>VXPQ01000012.1 GCA_009839485.1 Bacteroidetes bacterium SB0662_bin_6 | reverse complement strand
ACTATCTAAAATCCTCGCCCGGCGGGGGCCCCCGCCATTTTTACATACCACCCCCCCGGCTGGGCGCGGGGCGGGGGGCCCGGCCGGGGCGCCCGCCCCCCGCCCCACGAATTCCTCAGCCAGCACTCCGCCCAGCGCGGGGGCTGCATCCTCGAAGGTGCCGTCCCCCCGGTTCAGAAAAAGATGCGGCTTCTCTTCGTAGCCGACATTGTCCTGTACCGTCTCGATTTCCGGCTGCACGTGGCCGTTCGCCGCAAACAGATCGAGGTCCGTATCGAGATCGAAATCCGCAAGGAAAAGAGAAAAGGTGAGCGTCATCAGCGAAGGACGCCCGATCTGCGAAAGCGCGGCCCGGTCAATGAACAGCCCGTCATGCAGATGCCGGTACACCCCGATCATCTCCGACGAAAAATTGCCCACGAACACGGACGCCTGCCCTGTGCTGTCCACCACGCCGGTATCCACGCCCATCCCGGCGCGGGCCTTCCCGTTCTCGTCGTAGGCGACGCCGCTCAGCGCCCCTCGCTCGGAGAACGTACCGTCGCCGTTGTTTACGTACAGGTAGTCCGGCTGCGTATCGTTCGCCACCATTAGGTCGGGCCAACCGTCCCGGTTGAAATCCAGTTCCGCCACGCCAAGCGTCTTGCCCGCCGCCGGCAGAAAACCCGCAGCTTCCGTTTCGTCCGCAAACGTACCGTCCCCTCGGTTGCGATAGAAGCGTCCGGCGACGCCCTCATAGGTTTCCGGGGTGCAATATCCCTTGTTCACCCCGTCGAGCGAGCAGTAAATGTCCGTCTCCGGAGACCATGCCACATAATTTCCCACGTACAGGTCCAGATCCCCGTCCCGGTCCGCATCGAAAAAAATGGGAGACGAGCTCCACACGGCCTCGCCGGCCACGCCGGCTTCGCGGCCCACCTCGACGAAAACCCCGCCCTCGTTGCGGAAAAGCAGGTTTTCGGCCAGCGCGGAAAGGTAGATGTCGAGGTCCCCGTCTCCGTCGTAGTCCGCAGCAGCGATACCGAGGCCATACACGTCGCGCGCGCCGTCAAACCCTGCCAGTCCCACCGTTTCCGTCACTTCCGAGAAGGTCCCGTCGCCGAGATTCCGGTAGAGCCGGAGAGGAAGCACTTCCTCGCTGCTCATCGCGGAACCTCCCGCAGCGGACCAGCGCCCCCCGCCCGCCAGCGCAATATCCTGCCAACCGTCCCCGTCGTAGTCGAAAAAGGCGGCGCCTGACCCCATAGACTCGGGAAACCAGATCAATCCGAACGCGCCTGTTTCGTGGCGGAAGCCGGAGAGGCCCGCAGCCTCCGTCACATTCTCAAACGAGAGCCGGTCCGAGAACGTGCGCTCCGGAACTTCGTCCGTCTCTTCCGGCGATCCGCCGCAGGCCGATAAAATGCCCGCAAGCAACACCACGGACAGAACAAAAGCGGAGGTGCGGGCGCTCGAGTTTCTCATGGGCCGTCCCTCAACTCCCCTCGCTCCGGGATCGAACCGGATGCAATCCATGCTCGTGCAGCGGCTGGGCTTCCCGGTTATCCATGGGATGCGCCTGTTTGTACGGCGACGCGACCGCAGGCGCATTTTCATCGTCCTTGTGATATTCGTACCGTTCACGAGCCTCTCCAAATGCTTCGGTTCGTCCCAGCGCGCCGAGCGCCAGCATCCTGTTGTACAAGGCGCCGACATTTTCCGGATCGATGGTCAACACCCGGTCGAGCCATGGAAGCGCCTCTTCGTAACGGCCCGCAAGATAATGAATCCGGCCAATACCGAGCAGCAGCACGCGGTCGTCGGGATAGGCATCCACCACGGCCAGCCACTCGTCCAGCGCTTCATCGTACTCTGCGGACGCCTTGTGTACCTCTCCGCGCAGCCAGGCCGTCTTCAGATATCCGGGGCTGCGGCGCTCGGCTTCCTGGAGCACTTCGGTAGCGCGATCCAGTTGCCCTTCCGCAATGAATGCGCGGGCCATATTGATGGGCCCTTCCGGGTTGTCCGGGGCCAACTCCGCAACCCGCTCGAAGGCTTCGATCGCCCCGCGCGTATCCGTTTCGAGGAGACGCCCTATGCCGAAATCGTTCCACCGCTCCCAGAGCGGACGGGCCGACGGCGCAGAAAGCGAATCGGGCGCAGCACCCCCGGCCCGGCGCTCGTGGACGGCCATGTCGGTCAGCGGCAGCACGGGCGCGGTCTCGTCCGGATCCAGGAACCAGGGATGCCCGTCCGGCACATCGCCGTACTGCCCTTCCGAATCCGCTCCTTTCCGCACCCCGCGAAACGTCCATTCGTTCAGGTACCACTTGAATTTCCGGTGTCGAAGCGTCGCCTTCAGCGCGGTAATCGCGGCGCCCGGAGGCACTACAAAATCGTAATGGACGTTGCGCGCCGCGCCCGGCCCGATCACATTCGCATACACGGTCGTGATCCAGTCCTGCACATTGCGCCGGTCGATGATCCGGCTCTGCCGGTCCACCAGCACGCTTCCGAGAAAATGCGCCGTGGAATCGACGCGCCCGGCCTCGTCGAGCAGTCCGGAAGCCAGGACCGTCTCTCCGGAGGCGTCCTGCGCAAGAAACTCCACCCACAGTTCGTTGGAATCGTTCGTGCCGCCGGGCAGCGTATGGCCCACGCCCTTGTTACGGATCACGACGTCCACCTGCACGCGGTCGCCCGCCCGCAGGACAGGCAGTGGGCGATCCGGGCCATACTCACGCCCGTTCACCCGGATCCGGAAAATGTCGATGAGCGCAATGCCCTTGGACAGAGTATGCCGGGCCTCGGTCAGTTGAGCAGGGTGCCCGTTGACGAACGGAACCGCCGTATTGGCGGTGGCGAACCGGTGGCTCCGTATCAATCCGCCGTCGTTCCCCATGTCGTTCGAGGGTTCGAGCGGCATATGGCACGTGACGCAATTCGAGGGCGTCTCGGGGAGATAAAACGACCGGACAATGTTGCCGCTGACGCCGCTGTTATGCCAATTGTCGTATTCGTTCTGCCCGCGCTTCCAGCGATAACTGTTCACTTCCGGAGGAATCCCCACCTTGTGGCATGTGCCGCAAAATTCGGGTGTTTTGTGAACCGGCTTCAGCATGGCCTGGCGGTGCGGTTCGGGCTTGGCGCGCACCAGCACATTATGCACCCACCGGCCCAGCCCCTCTTCGGCGCGCGCAAACGGATACTCGTCCGGCGCAGCGATCGCATAGCGGCCATTGCCCCGCACGTCGCGCAACCCCTCTACGGCATGGCAGGACAGGCACGTAAGACCCTCGTGCGCCGTCCAGTGGTCCATATCCAGCGGCGCCTCGTCGAACCGCCCCGCAAACAGCACCACCGGGTCGTGGCAGGATGCGCACCAGCGCGCAGGTTCGGCGCCGATCTCGGCGGTCATCGCCTCGATGGTCTTCTTGTACCACGGGTTATTGAAGGACGAGAAGCGATGCATCGACTCGGCCCACTGCGTATATACATCCGGATGGCATCCCTCCTGTCCGCAGCGCGCGGATCCGGCCAATGCCTCGTCGGGCAAAAGCTCTTCCCCCACGATAACCGACTGCGACTGCGCCAGCGGGGTAGCCGTAAGCGCGGCGGCGTAGCTAAGGACGGCGCCTTCCGCATCGGCGCCCTCAGCAACTGCTTCCCCCGGCGGGGCCTCCTGCACGTACACCCCCGTACGCGTCGTCGCCCAAGGCACCACGATGAATCCGGCCACGAGCACCGCCCCGCCGAACGCTGTCAGGCTCAGCGGGTGCCGGATCGCCGCGCCCGGCCCATGCTTCCACGTATCGCCCCATTGCAGGAAATGATAGCGCACCCCGCGCTTCAGCGACACATGCAGGATGAAGCCTCCCACGGACGTCACCGCCGTCACGATATGCGTCCACAGGATCCACCGGTAGGACGCCCCGACGGCCACCAGCGCAATGCCCGTCGCAAACAGGGTGATCAGCGACAGGGCCGTAAACACGCCGGCCCGCGTCGCGCGCCGGTTCATCCGGAGCGGCATCTTCAGGAGATGCATGACCAGGAAGGCGATAGCCGGCGCGATCAGCAGGATCCCCAGGCAAATGTGCAGCAGCACATTGCTCATATAGACGAGCGCCGTGGAGCGGTCGAACAGCAACAGAAAGATGCTGTTGACCAGCAGCACCGCATACCCGCCCAGCACCACGCTCACGATCTTGCGCTGTATCTGCGGCAGCCGCGTATACCGCCGCCCGGGCCCCTGACGACCGGGTCGGGAGGGCCGGGGAAGCGAAGAAGAAAGGTCCGGACGCTCCGAATCCGTACTATGGTTATCGGAATCTTTCACAGTCCGATGGAAGGCGACTTCACAGAATGGGATACTCTATTTCATGCAGCGGCTCGCCGGAACGTTCCGCCAAGGGTACGGTATATGCGCTCATGAACAAAAAGTACCTTATCGTTGTATTTTTAGTGGGCGCCGTGGTCACGGGCGGCGTACTCATTGCCCGCACTTCCTCCGCAGGGCAACACATCACCGTGTACAAGACGCCCACATGCGGGTGCTGCGCCAAATGGGTGGATCACCTCGAAGCGAACGGATTCCGCGTCAAAGCGGTGGATCTCGCCGATGTGACGCCCATGAGGCTACGATACGGGGTTCCCGCCGATCTGCGCTCCTGCCATACGGCGCTTGTGAGCGGGTATTTCGTGGAAGGCCATGTCCCGGCGGAGGAAATCCACCGCATGCTGGAGGAAGGAAAATCCATTGCGGGCCTTGCGGTACCCGGCATGCCGATGGGCTCTCCCGGTATGGAGGGGCCGCGCAGCGATCCGTATGACATCATCGCCGTAGAGAAAGACGGCGGACGGCGCATCTTCGCTTCCCGATAAGGCGCCTGCTGTTCCCCGCTCCCTGTCTTCCGCCATGGCGCTGCACCCGATCGACATCGTCACGTTCTGCGCGTTCATTGCGGTCGTCATCGGGATCTCGCTGTACGCCTCCCGGCATGAAAGCACCACGGAAGACTACTTCCTTGCAGGGCGCAAACTCTCCTGGTGGCTGATCGGCTTCTCCCTGATCGCCTCCAACATCTCGACCGAACAGTTCGTGGGCATGGCCGGGCGCGGGTACGACCTGGGCCTTGCCATCGCCAGCTACGAGTGGACCGCCGCCATCGCCCTGGTCATTACGGCCCTCTTCTTCCTCCCGAAGTTCCTGAAGGCGGGCATCTACACCATTCCCGAATACCTCGAATACCGTTTCGACGTCGGGACGCGCACGATCATGGCGACGTTCATGATGCTCGCCTACGTGTTCGTGGCGCTGGCGACGGTGCTCTACGCCGGCGCCCTCGCCCTGGGCACGATCTTCGAAATGGACATGGTCCTGGGGATCTGGCTGATCGGGATTACGGCGGGCGCCTACACCATCTACGGCGGCCTCGGGGCCGTGGTCTGGTCGGACCTGCTTCAGGGCGTGGCCCTTCTGCTGGGCGGAGCGCTCATTATGATCCTCGGATTCCAGGCCATCGGGGGCGTGGAGCCGTTCATGGCCGCCGCCGGCGACAAGCTGCATACGGTGCTGCCATGGAACCACGACGAGATGCCCTGGGTGGCGGTCTTCATAGGCGGCCTCTGGATTCCCCAGATTTTCTACTGGGGCCTGAACCAGTTCATTACGCAGCGCACGCTCGCCGCCCGGAGTCTCGCCGAGGGACAGCGCGGAATCTTTCTTGCGGCGGGGCTGAAACTGCTGCTCCCGTTCCTGATCGTTTTCCCCGGCATCATGGCTGCTCAGCTCTTCCCCGAGCAGGTAACCACCGCCGACGAGGCATATCCCGTGATGATCCGCGAGCTGCTCCCCGCCGGGCTGAGCGGGATCATGTTCGCCGCGCTGTTCGGCGCCATCATGAGTTCGCTCGACTCCATGCTGAACTCCGCCGCCACCATCTTCACGATCGACTTGTACAAGCGCTACCGGCGCACCGACGCGTCCCCAAGGCATTACGTGAAGATCGGACGCATCGCCACCGCCGTACTGGTGGTCGTCGGCTGCCTGTGGGCGCCCGTCGTGGGTTCCGCCGAAAGCATTTTCGGGTACATCCAGATGTTCTGGGGATTCATTTCTCCCGGGATCGTGGCCTCCTTTGCGTTCGGGCTTATTTCGAAACGCACGCCCCCCATCGCGGCCAAAGCCGCCATGATCCTCGGCATCCCCGTCTACGGGTTCCTCCTGTGGCGGCTGCCGGATGTCGCGTTCCTGCACCACATGATGATCACCTTCGTGGCGCTTGTGATCTTCATGACCTCCGTCCGGATCCTGCTTCCCCTGCGCGAGCCGAAGCGTCTCCCCGTTTCGGACCTGAACCTGGAGCATGCCCGCGGCGCGAAATGGATGGCGGCGGCGGTGGTGCTGGCCACGGCCGCGCTGTACGTGATCTTCTGGTAAGGGAAGGCGGGTTTGTTATATTGCATCAGGCCCCGCCGCTACCGCGCCGGGCACATCGTTTCCATGCCAACAAAATACGCCCATGAAACGCATCCTTGCATTCCTTTTCGTTCTCGTCTTTCCTGTCGTAGGATCCACGCCGATGTTCGGGCAGAACATGTCCGGCCAGGTCCGACCGGCGAAAATAATCCTGTTGCCGGTCCCTGAGGATACCCTGCCCCCGATTCATACAGCAATTCGTGAGGGCGATATAGAAACCGTGCGAACACTGATAGATATCGGAGTGGACATTAACGAAAAAGTGGGGCGCAATTTCGCGATCAGATCGCACCGGGGATTTACCCCGCTTCATATGGCAACAACATACGGCGAGACAGAAATCATAAAATTATTGATAGAAAAAGGCGCCGACGTTGATGACAATCTCCTGCATTTTGTTCATACCGCAGAAATCTCACAACTTTTTATGACGCATGGCGCCGACCTGGGGGCAGAACATAAAAATGGCACCCCATTACATACCGCGGCATTTGCAGGCAATGCAGAGATTACAGACCTGTTCATAAAAAACGGCGCGGATGCGAATGCAAGAGACGCACAGGGCAATACGCCTTTGCATCATGCCTGGAACGCAGAAACCGCACAGGTCCTCATAGCAGGCGGGGCGGATCTGGAGGTGCAAAATAACTACAATGGCACACCGCTTCATCACGCAGTAAGTAGAGACGACATAGCGTTTGTTCAACTGCTGATAGACCGCGGTGCAGGCTTGAACGCAAAAAACAACACCGGGCACACGCCGCTCGATATCGCCATCAACAAGAGAAGAACTGAAATCGCCGCTCTGCTACGGGAACACGGCGGCGTTGAAACGGAATGACACGGACAATCCTTCCCTGACAGGCAATAAGTACACAAGGCTGTGAAGGTGCTTTCCTCATTCCGGGCCGCTTTCGGCGAAGCGGACGCAGAAAATGTCCTGATCGTGCGGGCTCCGGGGCGCGTCAATCTGATCGGGGATCACACGGATTACCACGAGGGATTCGTGCTGCCGATGACGATCGACCGGTGCGCATACGCGGCGCTGCGGGCGCGCAAGGACGACACGGTGATCCTGTATGCTGCGCAGTTCGACGAGTGGATCACGTACCCGCTTTCCGAACGCCCTGAAACCGGCCCGGGAGCCTGGGCCGCCTACGTAACCGGAGCAATCAGCGAACTGCGGGACCTGCTGCCCGGCGGATTCGAGATGCTCATCGAGGGCGATGTGCCCATCGGGGCCGGCCTGAGTTCGTCCGCGGCCCTCTCCACCGCAGTCATCTACGGCCTCGACCAGTTGTTCGGCCTCGGAATCGACCCCATCGACGCGGTGCATCTGTCTCAGCGGGTGGAACACCGCTACGCGGGCGTTTCCTGCGGCATCATGGACCCGTTCGTATCCCGGCTGGGGCGCCGCAGGCACGCCTTGCTGCTCGACTGCCGCTCGCTCGCCTCCGAACATGTGCCGATGACTAATACGAGGAGAGACCGGAACGACGCCTTTGAGATCGTCATCGCCGACTCGGGGGTGCGGCGCGAACTGGCTTCCTCCGGCTACAATACCCGGCGCAGCGAATGCGAGCAGACCCTCGAAACGATCCGGGAAGCCCGTCCCGATGTACGGAGCCTGCGCGACGCCACCCCCGACGACCTATTGTTCCTCCCGCCTCTCCAGCGCCGCCGGGTCCGGCATGTTCTGGAGGAAAATGACCGCGTATTGCAAGCGCGGGACGCCCTGCGGAACGAGGAATTCGAGGCATTCGGGGCGTTGATGAACCAGTCGCACGACAGCCTGCGCGACCTGTACGAGGTGAGTTGCGAGGAACTGGATACGCTGGTCGCCATCGCCCGGAACGTGGACGGCGTGGCAGGCGCCCGCATGACCGGAGGCGGTTTCGGGGGCTGCACGGTGCAGTTGGTGCGCCAGGCTGCCGTGCCCGCCCTGCGCGAGGCGCTCTGCGAAACCTATGCGAAAACGTACGGGCGCACCCCTGTGATCTACACTTTCCGGGAGAACCATCGGACGGAACGGATGTAGGAACCGTTCCTGTGACCAGATCGCATTCCGTGCGCCATGACTGCATTGCACGGAGCCGAAGAGAAGCTCTCTGCGCTTGATTTCACAAGCGGGCTCCTTACCAAAACCCACCTCGACCTGCCGCTTCTGCTCGACGAAATCGTGCGCGTCACGACGGAGACGATGCATGCGAGGGCCTGCGCCATCCGGCTGCTCGACAAGCGTTCGGGCGAGATGGTGCTCAAGGCTTCGTCCGGCCTCAGCGAAGAGTACCTGCACACGCACCCGCTCACGGCGGCCAGCAGCATCTTCCGGCAGTTCGCCGCGGGAAACCACGAACCGATCGCGGTCATGGACATTGCGAAGGACCCCCGGACGGACTATGTGCGCGAAGCCGCGGGCGAAGGCGCCCATTCCTTCCTTTCCGCCCCGCTCGTACAGGACGGCGAAGCCATCGGCACCCTCTCGATGTTCACCCCCGGGCCGCACGATTTCACCCCGGACGAGCAGCGCCTCTTCAGCACCATGGCCAACCAGGCGTCCGTCGCCATCTCCCTGGCCCGACTCTACAAGGAGCAACTCGCCCTGCGGCAGATCGAGCACGAACTGGAAATCGCCGCCGGCATTCAGCGCAAGCTTATGCCGGAAAACGCCCCCTCCATTCCTCCTTTCGACATCGCAGGCGCTTGTCACCCCTGCTATGAAATCGGCGGAGATTTCTTCGACTTCATCGAACTCCCCGGGGGCAATCTCGGCATCGTCGAGGGAGACGTTTCCGGGAAAGGCGTTCCGGCGGCTCTCCTCATGGCTACGATCCGGTCCGCGCTGCGGGTGCAGGCCGAGAATATCTTCTCCATGCAGGATGTGCTGCAAAAAGTGAACCGGGCCGTCTGGGAGGATACGAACCCCGAAGAATTCGTCACCCTGTTCTACGGCGTTCTGGACACGCAGGCGGGCGTGCTTACCTATATCAATGCCGGGCACAACCCCGGGCTGCTCGTTCGCGACGGAACCGTTACGCAACTTCCTCCGGTCAATCCGCCCATCGGCATCCTCCCGGACCTCCTCCCCGAACAGGAAACGCTGGAATTTCTTGAGGGAGACGTGCTCGCCATCTGCACGGACGGGTATTCGGATACGGAAGGGACGGACGGCGAACCGCTCGGCGAAGAGGGCGTGGCGGAAACGCTTCGCCGAAATGCCGACCTGTCAGCCGAGGCGATCATCGAAAAGCTGGAAGAAACGGTGGAAGCCTTCGAGGCCGATCCGACCGCCGCATACTGCGATGATCGCACGGCGATCGTAGCGAAGCGGTAGGAGCTTATAGATCGTAGCGGCTATTCGGCCGCTACTTGTCGCTCTGGTATACCGGCGTGCGTTGTTTGGAGCGTGATTCTCCATTAGTTACAAAAAGTTTACTAATTAACTCTAAATAATTACAGAATGAATACAACTATCTGCATATAATTAATGGAATTAATAGTGGGGGCTGGGTCAACCCACAACGGAGTGAACGCGGTCAGGTAGCCAGACCGAAGCCGAAAAAGCAAACGGAGGCTTGGCAACTTTTACGTGCGAAGCAATCGCCCGGCTTGTAATTGCAACCCCGACAATTTATTATGTAAATAAAAGTGACATAATGCGATACGACAGGCCATGAAAACGCCCCGCGCTGCCATAAGATGTCGGACCTCGCAACTACTCCTCGTTGCCACCTGTCTCCTCGTGCTCCCTGGCATGGCCACAGCCCAAGGCTCGGTGGAAACCGACCGCGCCGCGTTGGTGGCGCTTTACGATGCAACGGGAGGAGACAACTGGCGAAGCAAGACCAACTGGAAAAGCGATAAGCCTCTTAATGAATGGTACGGAATCGAGACCGACAGTACCGGACGAGTAGAATCCATCGACTTTCATACTAATAATGCACTGACCGGTTCTATACCCCCCGAGATAGGGGATATTGTGCATGTAAAGAAAATTAGCCTTGAAGGAAACGAGCTCACCGGTTCCATACCTTCCGAAATAGAAAACCTTATTCATTTAGAGATTTTAAACCTTAGATTTAACGAACTGACCGGTCCCATACCTCCCGGGATCGTCAATCTTGTGAACTTGAAAGAAATAGATTTCGCCGTCAACGATCTAAGCGGTGATATTCCTTCAAACATAGGCAATCTTATTAATTTAACACGTGTTAGTTTTTTTGCGAACGATTTAACCGGTTCGATACCTTCGGGAAGGGAATTATATATTTAAGTTGACAGCCGGGGTTTCCAGCCCGGTTTTTTATCGA
>VXPQ01000011.1 GCA_009839485.1 Bacteroidetes bacterium SB0662_bin_6 | reverse complement strand
ATGACGGAACCGTGAGGCTGTGGGATGTGGCTACGGGATCCTCCACCACGCTCACGGGGCATACAGCGTGGGTCAATTCGGTAGCCTTTTCCCCCGATGGCAGTATCGTGGCATCCGGGTCGGATGACGGAACCGTGAGGCTGTGGGATGTGGCTATGAGATCCCACATTGCAACGCTCAGGGGGCACAGGTATTGGATCACTTCGGTAGCCTTTTCACCCGATGGTAACATGCTGGCGTCAGGGGCCTGGGATTGTTTCATTAATCTGTGGGACGTATCGGGCATAACGACGCATGCAGTCGATGCCGAGGGGGAGATTCCGATGGCCTTCCGGCTGCACGGCAACTATCCGAATCCGTTCAATCCGTCCACGCGCGTGGTCTTCGACCTGCCGTCGGCAGCCGAAGTGACGGTGCATGTCTTTGACGTATTGGGAAGGAACGTGATGGTAACAGGTCCCGAGTCCTTGTCGAGCGGTTGGGACCATTCCCTTGAAGTGAACGCCTCCTCGTTGCCCTCGGGCGTATACGTTTATCAGATAAGGGCGCGGGCGGGTCCGGACATGCTTGTCCGGTCAGGGCGCATGATTCTCGCGAAATGACGAGGAGGTGGTACTTCACGGGCAATTCTGCACGGGAAAGAAAATATCGGTGCGCCATTTGGACGGGTCCGGCTCGGCGCCGGGATCGGTGACGTACACTTCCCAGGGCGCATGCGCGGGCTGGAGATCGTTCGCCTTGATCCATTGCACCAGCGCATTCCACGTTTCGCCGAGGTTGTCGTAGGGCCCCATGTGGGTCACCATCGCCATGGTTCCGGCAGGAAGTTGTCCGGTCCGGATGCGGTCCGTGCCTTCCATCGGCGACGAGACGGGCATGGCGCACTCGAGATCGACGGTGTTGCCTTCCATCGAGTGGTAGATAGCCAAGGGCATGCCGGCCGGCGCCTGCCCACTCTGTTGAATGTATCCGTATATCTCTCCGAACAGCGGGCCCATGATTTCGGCAAGCTTATCCATCGTGGTCGTAGTACGGATGCCGAGAATGGATTGCGCGTCGATCTGTCCGGTTTTGAATTCCAGGTTCATCGTAATTCTTTTCGGTTTTTGTTCTTTTGAAGCGGTTGGCGAGGGCCGATTCATTTCCTCGTCAGGCCGGTGCGTCGTCGAAGAAATCGACCTCCCCGGATTCCAGGGAATACTCCGCCCCGACGATTCGCAGGCCGTCCCGGTCCATAAGCTGCCTGAGGATTTCCGAATCCTGCCGAAGCGCGTCCACGGATCTGCGCACGTTTGCCCGCACTGCCTGGCGCAGCAACGCATCCGGGTCGCATTCAGGTTCCGTTTTTAACAGGTCCTCCACCGCAGGACGAATTCGGTCGACAATCGACGCTATGTTTTCCGATAGCTTGCCGCCGGGTTGCCGGAGGCTTTCCAGCGTTGCTCCGACCGCGCCGCATCGGGTGTGACCCAACACGACGAGAAGCCGCGTGCCGAGCTGCTGCACCGCGTACTCCGCACTGCCTGCCAGAGACGGCGTAACGATGTTTCCGGCGACACGGATCACGAACAGGTCTCCAAAGCCCTGATCGAAAATGTGCTCGACGGGTACTCGGGAATCGGAGCATGCCAGAATCACGGCGAAGGGCGCCTGACCCGCGAGCAAATCCTTCCGTTTTTCCGGGCTTGCGGGTGCTTCGATATGCCGAACGCCGTCTACGAAGCGGCGATTGCCTTCCTGCAGGCGTTTCAGGGCTTCAACTGCTGAAATCATCCGGTTCGGACGTTAATGGACAGGGGATGTGTTCTACGTTTCTGTTTTTGCGGAGTGCAGTGCGGTAATCATGGACTGGACGATTACGCCGCTTGCCGTGTTTTCCGCCGTGATGACCTCCGTGGCGCCGGCAGCGTACAGAGAATCCTTATCTATATCATACCAGGCGCGTGCGATGATGGTGAGGTCGGGAGCTATTTTACGAATGGCGCCGACCGCAAGCTCGGTGGCTCTGGCGTCATTGATGCTTATTACCACGAGCCGGGCATCCTTACAGCCAAGTGTCTTCAGCACTTCCTGTTGGGTAATATCTCCCAGCACTGCCCGGTTTCCGGCAGCTTTTGCCACCCGGACGTTATCTGCGTTTACATCGACAACGATAGAGGGAACCCCTGTGTCCCGGACAGCCCGGCAGACTTCCCGGCCCGTCAAGCCATATCCGCCAATGATTACGTGACCGCTGTGTGGTTCGTGAACGTCGACGCCGGGAGGCTCCGCGTCCAGCACCCGATTCAGCCATGGGACGCGGGCCGCGCTAAGGGCCAGTTTGGGAGCGAGTGTGGCGCCCACGGGCGTAAGCAGCATGGAGAGGATGATCGCCGTCAGCAGGTTGTGGGATAGCGTGGCTCCCAGAAGTCCGGTTCCCGAAGCGGTGTTCAAAAGTACGAACGAGAATTCGCCGATCTGGCACAAGGTGGCCGCCGACAGGATTCCCACGCGAAGAGGCATTCGGAGAATCAATGCGGTTCCAAGAATGATCGCGAATTTACCCGCGAGAATGATACCGAGAAGCCCAACCGTTGACGCCAGGTGTTGAAGCACATCCGAAACATCCAGAAGCATACCCACGGAAACGAAAAAGAGGCTGGCGAACACTTCGCGCGCAGGGATCAGATCCGACATCGCCTGGTGACGAAACTCGCTTCCGGCGACAACCAGTCCTGCCAGAAATGCACCGAGGGCCAGAGAGATTCCCGCTAAAGAAAGCGCCCATGCGATACCGAAGCAGACGAGAAATACCGCAAGAATAAAGATATCCCGCTGCCTTGTTCTGGCCACGAATGCAAGCAAACGGGGGACCAGATAACGGGCTGCGACCAGCACGCCCACGAGGATGGCCAGCGCCGTGCCGGCCGCAAGCAGGATTTCCTGAACGGTTCCGCCTCCTCCGGCCAGAATGGGCACGGCCAGGATCATCGGAACCACGCACAAGTCCTGAAAGACAAGCATGCCGACGGCCAGCCTCCCGTGAGGCGCTTCCAGTTCGCCCCGTGTGGAGAGACCGCGCAGGACCACGGCGGTACTGGATATGGCGACGACGCAGCCGAGAAATATCGCAGGTCCCGGCGCCAGACCGAACCAGTTGGCCACGACGGCGGTGCATGCCACCGTAAGCGTTACCTGAATGCCCCCACCCAGTAGTACGGCTCTCCAGAAACGCCGCAGCCGATCCAGGGAGAGCTCCAGGCCGATGCCGAAAAGCAGAAGGACGATACCGATTTCAGCCAGAACTTCAACCTGATGCGTATCGTCGACGAGACCCAGTGCCGTGGGTCCGACCAGAGCGCCCGTTAAAATAAACCCGGCAATCGACGGAACTCCGGCGCGACGCAGTGCCGTCACGACCACAATCGCCGCTCCCAGCACAATGACCAGATCCTTGAGAAAGTCGATTTCGGGCACGGGCTTGGTTCCTGACAACGTAGCGGCACAGATCGCGAATGCTAACGAGCCCGGCAAGCACGGGATCCATATTATCACCGGGTAGATCCCAAAAAAGTCCGTCTAGGGCCTGTTAGCACTATGCAGCAATGCGCCGCGCCATGCGGCGCCGATGCAGGTGTTGCTCGCAGATGGGTTTGCGGCTGCGTTTCTCCCGGGATTCATTTACCGAACAGATTGCTGCTGAGATGATCTTGATGTCAACAGATCGCCGGTTTCGGGAGAAAAGAGATGAATGTACAGCAAAAACAATAGCACGAGAATTTTCGCCGTTTCGGGCAAAAACTCTCCTTTCCGCATCGAGACCGGGATGTCCGGAATCGTCTTCGCGGATACTTTTTACCATCCTTTCGGCAACGCTGTGCGGGCCACCAGCAGAATGGTGAACGGAATGGAGTCGGTTCTCCAGGCGGATGAGCGGCTGCAAGAGGCTGCAGGCCGCTCATCCACCCTTCATAAGGTTAACCCTTGAGGCGGTTTAGCACCCTTACTACGAGTATGCTGACAACACCGGCATACAGCGCTACACTTGCCTGATCGAGGATCGCGTCCAGGTGGGCGCCAACCGCGTGGATGTGGCTCAACACATCCGTGGCCGCAGCGCCGCCGACCGCTAAAGTAACCACCAGATAGGCTGTAGCATCCTCGGCGTCAATTGCCATCGCCCCATAGACCAAGCCCAGAATGACCAGCAGAAGCGCCACAATCCCCGAGCCGATTGCGTCGGGCGCCAGGCCCTCTACAATCGCGAGGAGGGTGATCAAACCGATAATAATCCTGACTGCCATTTTTACCTCCTTAGAATAAGTGGGTGGGTCACGACTGCACCATCACACAGCCGTGACGGTATATAGCGCAGTCATATGCCCTATAAGTACAGCATAATGGCGCAAAATTGCAAGAAAAATTCACAATTCTTTGTGCCCACGCCTATATAAATATGGCGGAATAATCAAAGGGGCGGGGGAATTCAGAGGGGATTTCCCGGCAGGATTACAGCCTTTATCCTCGTACGGCGTTTTTGACGGAGGGGAAGCCGTTCAACCCATAATGGCTCCCCGGGTAGGACTCGAACCTACAACCCTGCGGTTAACAGCCGCATGCTCTACCATTGAGCTACCGAGGAGGGTAGAGGCGCGGGCGGCCACACCATGCGTGACTCTTTTCGTAGTGCCCTGCCATTGCGCCATGGACGGGATCAGACCTTCCTGCTCCTCGAAAATGGCCTATTTCACAAAAACCCCAGGGAACGAGACAGGTTCCGGAAGAATAGGCGAAACATGTCTGATGACCATGCAGGGGGCAGCCGGCACAGGAACTTTCGGCTCCCCGAAGACATTGATATTCCGCCGGACATTTGACGCAATATGTTCCTTGGGGATTCGGGATACAGACGCCCGGTACCGATACATTTCGAACAGCGTCAGATGGCCCCGGGCCCAAGTGGCGGAATTGGTAGACGCGCATGATTCAGGGTCATGTGCCCGTTAGGGCGTGGAGGTTCGAGTCCTCTCTTGGGCACCAATGCGGAGCATAAGGTTCTGAACGAACGGCGGGATGGCATATCAGAACAATAATGCCGGCGGCCCATCTGTTTTGCGCTTCGAGGCTCAGCTCTTTCGGCATCCTCAAAAGGCAAAGGTGCATTCCAAGGCCCTGCTCAATGTCCCGGAGTGGATCGGCAAGCAATTTTCTTCGGGCGGCGCGACCAAGGTCGAAGGCGTTATGAACGGCCAGCCTTTTAGGGCGATCCTGGAACCTGATCCGTCCGGAGGGCACTGGCTGCATGTGAACAAGGCCATGCGCAACGGCGCTGGCGCCGACGTGGGCGACACGGTGCAACTCGCTATCCTCGGACCGGAACCCGAACCGACGCTCCCCGAGGATTTCCAGGCCGCCCTTACCGCTTCTCGCGATGCGGAGACGTTGTGGCAGGATCTTACCCTCCTGGGCCGTCTCGACTGGGTCCGCTGGATCGAATCGGCCAGGAAACCCGAGACCCGGGCCCGCCGGATCAGACGGGCCGTCGAACAGCTTTCCTCGGGAGATCGGCGTGCTTGTTGCGTGAATGTCTATGAGTTCATGCTGGATCGCATTCGGGAAGACGAGCAGGCCCGAAGCCTTGAAGCAAATACATTACGATGAGGGCCTTGTGTGCCGGGTCCGGATCACCGGGGGCAGCGCGGTATGAATCAGCCGGGCGCTACGCCTGCACCTTTTCTCCGATCATTCCTCGACCCATTCCGCAAGGAAGATATTCGTGTCGTTCGTGCCCTCGTTGTTCCGGTTCGAGCCGAATGCCAGGTAGCGTCCGTCCGGGCTGAATACGGGAAATCCGTCGAATGCCTCGGAGTGCGTGATGCGCGTCAGGCCGGTTCCGTCCACCCCGATCATATAGATCTCGAACTCCCGTCCGTTCGAATCCTCGTGGTTGGAACTGAACAGGATGCGTTTCCCGTCAGGATGCCAGTAGGGGGCGAAGTTGGCCCCGCCGAGGTGCGTCACCTGGCGCATGTTCGAGCCGTCTGCATCCATGACGTAGATATCCAGTTCGCCGGGTCGCAGGAGGCCCTGTTCGAGGAGGCGGAGATAGTCGTCCTGTTCCGGGCCCGGTTCGGGGTAATGCGCCCGCCAGACGATTTGCGAACCATCGGGAGAGTAGAAAGCGCCTCCGTCGTACCCGATACGGTTCGTCAGCCGCTGCACGTCTGAGCCGTCCGGCGCCATCGAGTACAGTTCCAGATCGCCGTCGCGCATGCTCGTGAACACGATCCGGCCTCCGACCGGCGAGAAGGTGGCTTCCGCGTCATAGCCGTCGGTCTCCGTGAGCCGGCGCAGATTGCCGCCGTCGGCATCCGCCGTGAAGATGTCGTAGCTCTCGTAGATGGGCCAGACATAGCCCTGCGAAAAGTCCGGGACAGGCGGGCAGGCCGGGTCGGCAAGATGCGTGGACGAATACAGGATCTGATCTCCCGACGGATAAAAATAAGAACAGGTGGTGCGCCCCTCGCCGGTGCTCACCATGCGGGATTCTCCCGTTTCCAGATCGTCCATGATATAAATCTGGTCGCACCCGGCGCCCGGTTTGCGGGCCTGGTAGATGAGCACCGATCCGTCGAACGCCCAGTACGCTTCGGCGTTTTCTCCGCCGAAGGTCAACTGGCGGACATTGCGCAAGTGCGTTTCTCCGGGTTGTGCGTGATCGGCCGCATCAAGGGTCTCCGGCGCTGCGTCTTCTCCAGGGGCAGACTGCTCGCTATCTGCACCGCAGGCGGCAAGAAACAACGTGGCGCCCAGGAAGATGACGCTCGTGAACAGGGATGCGGCAATGCGCGTACGACGGTGCAACAACGTCATGCTTCCGTTACGTGTGAAATTCATTATGATTTTTTCCCGATATGCGCCTTTTCTTGCAGCGCTGTGTGCGGTTGCCATCGCATGGCCGGTCAGCAGGTCCGCTTTCGGACAGATATCGTGCCCCTCTGTGGAAGAGGTGACCCGCGATCTGCCCGCCGATCCCACGGAGACGATGCGGCATATCCGCTATCTGGCCGACGACCGGCTCGAAGGCCGCGAAGTCGGATCGCAGGGCGCCTGGTGCGCCGGGGAATATATTGCCGAAGAACTGCAAAGCCTCGGACTTGTCCCCGCCGGATCGAACCACGATTTCTTTCACCATTTTTCGGTCCGGAAAGGGGTACGGCTCGGTTCCGGCAACGCACTGCGCGTGGCGGGGCGAGCATACATGATCGGCTCGGAATGGGTTCCCCTCGGTTTTTCGGCGAGCGGGCATATGGAGCATGCGCTGATGTATGGCGGGCATGGGCTGACCGGGGATGCCTCGGCGGGCAACGAGGGCGAGGCCGGTAAAGACGACGCGGAGGAGCCCGGGGACGAGTACGCCCGCATGGATATTTCCGGCAGGATCGTCGTGGTCGAATGGGGCGACCCCGATGCGCCGCACGGCATGTCGCTTCGCGGCGATTCTCATTTCAAGGCGATGGAGGCGTCCGGGCGCGGCGCGGCGGCCCTGCTCGTGCTGGCGCCCGACGGGATGCGCCTTCCTGATCCTTCCGGCGAAACCCGTGCGGCGTTGTCCATTCCTGTGGTCATGGTTGCCGGGGAGGCGGCCGGAGCGGTTCGCAGTGCTGCGCAGGAAGGAAACTCCGCAGGGCTCGCTGTGGACATTTCCCCGGAAACGGCCGAGGCCCGTAACGTGGTGGCCCTGCTGCCCGGCGCCGATCCGGACCGGGCCCGGGAATACGTTATTGCAGGCGCCCACTATGATCACCTGGGCTTCGGCGGCGACGGCTCGCTGGCGCCCGATTCCCGCGATGTACACAACGGCGCCGACGACAACGCCAGCGGCGTCGCGGCGGTGATTGAAATCGCCCGGCGGCTGGCCGACGGGCCGCCTCTGGACCGGGGCGTATTGTTCATGGCTTTCACCGGCGAGGAAAAGGGCCTGTGGGGATCGGCGCGCTTCGTGGCGGAGCCGACCGTGCCGCTGGACAATGCGGCCGCAATGCTCAATTTCGACATGGTGGGTCGGATGCAGGACCGCAGCCTGACGGTTTTCGGAACCGGCACCGCCGAGGAATGGGATGATGTGCTGGACGACGCCAATGCCGACCTCTCCGAGCCGCTTGCGATTGGCGGGGTGGCCGACGGGTACGGCCCTTCCGATCATTCCTCGTTTTATGCGGAAGGCATTCCGGTGCTTCATTTCTTCACGAATACCCATGAGGATTATCACCGTCCTTCGGACGACTGGCAGAAGGTCAACGGGGAGGGGGTGGACCTGGTGGTCGAGCTGGCAAGCGGGGTCGTCCGCCGGCTTGCGGGCGGGGATGCTTCGGACGTGGTGGCACTGACTGCCGTGGCGCAGGCGCGCCCCTCGCCGGGCAGCGGCAGTGCTTCCTCGACCAGCGGGTACGGTGCGGCGTATCTGGGGACCATTCCCGACATGACCCCGCGCGATATGGGGTTGCGGCTCACCGGAGTGCGTGTGGGAAGCCCTGCGGAAGAGGGCGGTCTCCGGGGCGGGGACATCGTGGTGGAATTCGCCGGCAAGCCCATCGCCGACATCTACGCATATACCTATGCGTTACGCGAGCAATCCCCCGGCGACGTGGTGAAGATCGTTGTGGAGCGGGATGGGGAGGAGGTTACGCTGGAGGTGACGCTGGGTGTGCGGGAGTAGGACGGGTGCATGAGCTATGGCCCGCCCCGCGGGGGCTGAAAGTCCGCAGATGTGCTTGCTCTGCGTACTACGCAAGGCGGGAGGCGATTGCGCCAAGCGCCGTTATGCAATATCTCGAAATATTCTGAGGCCACGCAGGCGAACCGTTTCCCTTACCGAACGAGCGTCATTATTTTCGTTTGAGATTTTTCACCTGCCGTCAAGCGGTAGATATACGTTCCGGTAGATAAGCCCGCTGCGTTGAATCGCTCCGTATAGCGTCCCTGCGGACGGGCGCCGTCAAAAAGCACGGCGACCGTTCTCCCGGTCATATCATACACCGCAAGCCGTACATGGACCGTTTGGGGAAGTTCGTATTCGATTACGGTTTCGGGATTGAACGGATTCGGATAGTTCTGTTTGAGAGCAAGCATCAAGGGAAGCTCTTCGTCTCCCGCAGCCAATCCGTAGTTTTGCGTTGCGGAAATATTAAGCGTAAGGCCCGCTTGATTCTCTCTCGGATCACTGTGTACGGTAATAAGCGTTACACGATCGTAGTCCCCGGTAACCGTATATCCCTGAACGCCGGTGTCAATATCTACAAGCTCTTTTGAATTTCCCCTTTCTTTAAACAGACGCAATAACATAATTTCCGGGTCATTTGCGTCGACTGAAAGATGCAAGTTCGAAGGGTTTATATAACTAAAATAATTGGCGCTTCCCGGCCGGATTGTAGTAGTGTGTTGTGAAAAATGAGTATTGACAAGATTAACATTTACATGAGGCCTTATTCGAAGCCTCGGGTTTGCATATACAGATGACTTATATCCGTAAGAGACCTCATTAAGAGTAACAGAAGCGTCATGAACAAGGTTTGTCGTGTGAAAATCCAACGCGATGTTTCCCAGATTAAGATCGGAATCGAGGAGGGATAAGGCATAATCCAATCCGGCAATTCCATCATACCAATCGCCATTATCCGGATCATCCGGATCGCAAACACCGCCAGGGCGACATACTTGCATAAGATGTTTCATGTTTTCCATACCCACACGTTCAGCGATATAAGCAGCAAACAATTTGGCCCGTCGATAACTGAATGGACGCGGAGGGAAGAGGGGTATTCCGGGGCTTGGACCCGGCCCAATATGGAATATACCGGTAGGCGGCATACTTTTTTGATCAAAAACTATATCTTTAGAAGTCCACTCCGCCAACCCTTCTGCAAAAAAATCACTACCCCAGGCATAGGAAAAATTAATACTATGTACAAATTCGTGCGCTATAACCTGGGCAATGCGCAGTTGACCATTTTGCACATGGTCATAATGGGATAGAGGTATGGCGAGGTAAGAAGGAAAAGCTAATCCCCCGAGAAACCATTGATAAGCATGGCAAAGTATATCGATCATTCTTTTCCCGTTATTACCATTGCTATAATTTTTGCGGAGACCCCCCAAAAGATCCATACTGTACTCAAGAATTCCTTTTTCCGGATCTACGGGAGTTGAAGAAAAAACATAGTTCAATGATTCATTCATTGATTCTCCAGAGATGTGAAATAAATCAAAAGTTTCTTTCGAGATCCATAATCTCGCGTGTGCATTTTCTTGTATTAGAATGAATTCAATGGTTCTATAAATATTGGTTGGGTTGTTATGATGTAGTATTTGAAAATGCTTCCTTTCGTTATCCGCGAATTCATCAGGAATTCCAAAACAATTTACGATTAATGATGGATTCCCGTAAGCTCTTAACGTTAATGTTTTTTTGCATAATCCGGCAGGAAAATTACCTGTTAGCTGATTGTTAAAAATATTAAAGAATTTTAAGTTTATAAGATTTTCCAACGCCGTCGGAATTTCACCTGTTAATTGATTAGTATGAAGTGAGAGCTCTTCAAGGTGTACGAGATTCCCCAATTCTGCGGGTATTGTACCGATTAATCGATTGCCCCCCAACCAGAGCACCTTGAGATTTACAAGATTTCCCAATTCCGAAGGTATTTCACCGGCTAACTGGTTATTGGCAAGATAGAGCTTTTCGAGATTTTCAAGGTTTCCCAATTCTGCGGGTATTTCGCCGGCTAATTGATTATTGTAAAGAATCAGATTTTTGAGATTTTCAAGGTTTCCTAATTCCGAAGGTATTTCACCGGTTAATTGATTGGTGTTCATGGTGAGCAATTCGAGATTTTCAAGATTTCCCAATTCCGAAGGTATTTCACCGGTTAATTTATTTCTGTCCAGGATGAGCCATTTGAGATTTACAAGATTTCCCAATTCCGAAGGTATTTGACCGGTTAACCGATTGTCGTTAAAACTGAGTACTTCGAGTTTTGGAAGATTTCCCAATTCCGCGGGTATTTCACCGGATAATCGATTGCTGATAAGATGAAGCTCTGTTACCCTGCCATCGGCGTCGGTGAAGACGCCAAACCATTGATCCAACGGTTTATCGCTTTTCCAATACACGTTGCCTCTCCAGCTATCTCCACCGGTTGAATCATAGAAGGCTATTAACGCATTGCGATCATCCTCTACCGAACCTTGCGCCACAGCAATGCCAGGATTGACGAAGATGTACAACGCAAAAAGATACAAAAGGGAGGCCCCGCACGTCATAAGGAGCGAACCCCTCCGTAAAAGCTGAGCAGTATTTTTCGGGTGGCGTTGCATCGCGGCTCATACTGCTTTGTTTGTTGTAAAGTAAGGCGTCGGGCTACGGTTTTCAAGAACGATTCAACGAGTGGCGGCAGTGCTTCCCGGCCTCACGGCTCGAACCGGTATACCACCGGCAATTGTGCGGCATCCGTAACGCTCGTATCCAGGTGGCGGTAGATGTTGATGCGCCCGGTGCCACAGTCTCCGAAATCATCGCAGGAGAGTACGCCGATGATGCCCTGAAAGCCGGTGGTGGCTGCGATCTCCTGGCGCAGCGCGAGGCGGTCCACATATAACGTTTCGCCTTTCTCCACCGCGACGGATTCGATGGCGGCGAGCAACAGCGTGGCGGCGTCGTAGGCGTGCGCCCAGTATGGGGAGGCCGGCGCGCCGCCGTACGTATTCTCGAATGCCGCAAGCACCGCGTCGGCGTTTTTCCCGGTGACGCCATTGGCCTCCGGGCCGTGTTCCAACACCGGTCCCGCGAAGTACATGCCTTCCGACTGCGGCGAGCCAAGGAATTCCGGTACGAGCATGGCTGAGCCCGTGATGAGCGCTGCATCTTCCAGGCTGTCGAATTCCCTCGTCTGCTCGACGAAAAGCGAGCCTTCCGCGAGGAAAAGCGGGACGAAGATACCCTCTGCTCCGGCTGCCGAGAATTCCGCGAGCACAGCGGTCATGTCCGTATCGCCTTTTGCGATTCCGGCCGTCGTGACTTCTCCGCCGAGTGTGCGGAATGCACTGCCGAATGCGCTCACAAGAGCTGTGGTGTAGGGGTCGCCGTCATGCACGGCCCCCATGCGCCGCAGCCCCAGTTCTTTCCAGGCGAAATCGGCGACAGCCCGTCCCCGGTAGAGGTCGTTGGTGACGACGCGGAAGTAACCGGGGTGGTAATGCATTCCCGCATTGCCTTCGAGATCGGAAGTAAGCAACGGCGATGCGTTGGCCGGTGAGATCATCGTGAATCCCGCCTTGCTCATCACCGGCGAGGCGGTCACGCCCGAGGCCGAGCACGCTGTGCCGATGACCCCTGCTATCTGCCGGTCCGCGACGATCTGTTCGGCGCCCGTCCGGCCTCCCTCAGGCGAGCACATGGCGTCCACAGGCTGTCCGGGGTCAACCGTGCGGCCATGAATGGTTCCGAAATCCCGCACGGCCAGTTCAATGGCCTGTCCCAGCGATGCGCCGTGGGACGATGCGGGCCCGGTAATGGGGAACAGCGAACGAATCCGTATCGGTTCATCCTCGCTGATCTCGACCGCGCCGAGCGGCCCCGCCTCGAAGTCGTCGAGCGGATTACATCCAGCCGCGAACAGCACAAGGATTGCGATGCAGCATTTCCGGATACGGTCCGCCATGCATGTACTCCGTTTACTGACAGGGCCTGCTATGCCGGACAGGGTATCCGGCCATCCGGTGAACGCGCTGTTACCGCTTCTGTTTTCCCCGGAAGGCGCCCCCGATCTTGACGCCGAGGCCGCCGTCGATCCGGAAGGCCTGCCCGGTGATGAAGCTGGCTTCGTCGCTTGCCAGATAGGCGATCAGATGGGCGATTTCGCCGGGATCGGCCGCCCGGTTCAGGAGGTGCATGCCCCGGATTTCGTTCATCATGGCTTCCGGGTCGCCGGACTGGTCCGCCGCCCATTGCAGGAGCGGCGTGTCCACGCTGCCCGGACACACGGCGGACGAGCGGACGTTGTACGGTGCGTAATCCACGGCGATGCTGCGCGTAAGACCAAGCATGGCGGCCTTACTGGTGGCGTAAGCGGCCACATGCTCTTCGCTCATCATTGCCTGTACGCTCGATACGTTGACGATCACGCCGTTCCGCTGGGCAGTCATGCTGGGGAGCGCCTGTTTTGCGCACAGAAAGGCTCCCTTCACATTGACGGCCAGCACGCGGTCCCACTCTTCCTCGGACGTTTCCTCGACGGTGCCGTACGTCTGGACCGCCGCATTGTTGACGAGTACGTCGATGCGTCCGAACCGGTCGAGCACCTGCCGGAAAGCCCGCGCCACCTGATCCGCTTGCGATACGTCGCACTGGACATGCATACTGTTTTCCGCATCCCCTTCTTTTGCAGGGGCAACGTCCAGGCAGGCTACGCGCGCGCCCTTTTCCAGAAACAGTTCCATGGCGGCGGCCCCGATTCCCTGGGCGGCTCCGGTGACGACCACGATTTTCCCGTCGAAGGTCATAATGCAGGGGGTTTTCGTATCTGATCAGCGTATCCTAAGGATAATAGCGAACGCATTGTACCGCAATACACGGAACCGTTCGGTATATTCGTGCTTGCGAGCCGTGTCGTCTATCAGCACAGCAAAACAGAATGGACAAAAGAACCTTCCTGAAAACATGTTCCGCCCTCGTGGCGGGCGGTATTCTTTCTCCACTGGCCTCCTGCAGGCCGGAAGAAATCGCCACTCTTCCGCCCCGGACGAATTGGGCGGGCAATCTTACCTACTCTACGGACCGGTTGCATCTGCCGCAGACGGTTGCCGAGGCGCAGGACCTCGTGAGGAACACGCCCAGGGTTCGTCCGCTTGGTTCGCGTCATTGCTTCAACGCCATTGCGGACAGCACCGAGGCGCAAATATCTCTTGAGCATCTCAATCAGGTGGTGCATCTCGATGAGGCGGCGAACAGGGTAACCGTGGGTGCCGGTATGCGCTACGGCGATCTTGCTCCCTATCTTCAGGAAAGGGGGTATGCCTTGCACAACCTGGCTTCCCTGCCGCATATCTCCGTGGCGGGCGCCTGTGCTACGGCCACCCACGGTTCGGGCGTGGCGAACGGGAATCTGGCCACGGCGGTCGCCGCAATCACGTTCATCGATGCGAACGGCGATCTGGTCACTCTCTCCCGTGAGGAGGACGGCGAACGATTCGCCGGAGCGGTCGTGGGCCTCGGCAGCCTCGGCGTGGTTACGGAAGTTACGCTGGACCTCCAGCCCGCCTTCGACATGATCCAGCATGTCTACCTGGACCTCCCGGTGGTTTCGCTGGACGATCATTTCGATGAAATCATGTCGAGCGGTTACAGCGTGAGCCTGTTCACGGACTGGCAATCGGACACGGTAAATCAGGTCTGGATCAAGCGGATAGCGGGGGACGATGCGTTCGAGGCGGAACCCGTGTTTTTCGGCGCCAACCTGGCGACGAGGAATGTGCATCCGATCCTCGAACTCTCGGCGGTGAATTGCACCGAACAGATGGGCGTCCCCGGCCCCTGGTATGAGCGCCTGCCGCATTTCCGAATGGATTTTACCCCGAGCAGCGGCAAGGAATTGCAAAGCGAATACTTTGTTGCCCGGGAACACGCGCGAGACGTAGCGAGAATTTTTCAGGACATGGGCGAACGGTTTGGTTCGCTCCTGATGATCTCGGAGGTGCGCACCATCGACCGGGACGACCTGTGGATGAGTATGTGCTTCGACCGGCCCAGCGTTGCCTTTCACTGCACCTGGGAGCAGGACTGGGATGCGCTCCGGGAACTCCTTCCCGTGATCGAAGACGCGCTCGAACCCTTTGGAGCGCGTCCGCATTGGGGAAAACTGTTCACGATGGCGCCGGACCGGTTGCAATCGCGGTACGAAAAGGTCGCTGCCTTCAGGGAATTACTCCGGGAATACGACCCGGACGGCAAATTTCGCAACGCTTTTGTACACGAGAATCTGTTCGGCGGTTGAGCGTGATGTGGAACGGGTGATCCTGTAGCGTGGCGGGAAAGGCCGGACACTCTCTATAATAAATTCATAAAGGTGCATCCAAATACATTATAATTTAGATTAAGTCTAAATACAAAGTATTACCAGTCAAGCCCTCCCTCCATGAGGCTGCCCCGCCTTTTTTTGGCGCTCGTCTTAGTGATTCCTTCGCTGACGGCGCGCGCGCAGCAAGTTCCAGCCGATTCCGTGAAAGCGGATTCGTCTCGCGT
This sequence comes from Bacteroidetes bacterium SB0662_bin_6, assembly GCA_009839485.1. Classification (NCBI taxonomy): domain Bacteria; kingdom Pseudomonadati; phylum Bacteroidota; species Bacteroidetes bacterium SB0662_bin_6. The sequence continues at coordinate 65,182 of VXPQ01000011.1, read as the reverse complement.
TGTCGAGATGTCGCCTATCGTCGTGACCGCGACGCGCTCGGAGAAGGCGCTCGAGGATGTGGCCGTGCCCACTACGGTCGTTCTGGCCGAAACCATGCAGATGCAAGGGGCTGTGCGTCTGAGCGATGTCCTTGTAACGGTTCCCGGCCTTGCCCTGTTCGACGACCATGGCACCGGGTTGCAGGTGCAGGGTTTTGCGCCGGACTACACGCTTATTCTTCTGGACGGCGAACCGGTCATCGGGCGGACGGCAGGTACCCTCGACCTGAATCGGTTGACCGTACAGGGTCTGGATCGGGTCGAAATCGTGCGCGGCCCGTCGTCGTCGCTTTATGGAAGCGAAGCGCTTGCGGGTGTTGTCAATCTTATCACGGCGCCTGCGGCCGAAGGTTTTCGCAGTGCTCTTGGCGGCCGGTTCGGTTCGTTCGGTACGACGGACTTTACGGCCGAAGTCGAAGCTGGGCGCGAGCGGGCGGGCGCGCGCCTGCTTTTCAACCGGTATGCTTCGGCGGGCTACGACCTCACGCCTGCATCGTTCGGGACCACCAGCCCGGCTTTCACCGACTGGACGGCCGATTGGCGTAGCCGCTTTGCCCTCTCGGATCGGGTGCTGCTTCGGTTGGGAGCCCGGGCGACCGTAGAGGATCAGGAAGGAGCCTTCGCGCTGAGCGCCGATGGCACCGAAGTGCGCTACGACGATGAGGGACGCCGCGTCGACTGGAGTCTGCACCCGGAAGCCCGGATTCGGCTCTCCGATCGTTTACGGCTCACGACGACGCTCTACGGAGCGCGTTACCGGACCGAGACCCGCTACCGTCGCCAGCGCGACGGGGTGCTCACCTATGAGGACGATTTTGACCAGTACTATCTCAAGGCCGAAACCCAACTCGATGCACTCTGGAACGGGCGTCATCTCACGAGCCTGGGCGGGGGCGCGGTGCAGGAACGCCTGGGGGGCGACCGCTACGGACCGGACGCCGACGGCGAACGTCCTGCGGCGAACCAGACCTATGCCTTTGCCCAGCATGAATGGCTTCCGCTGCGTCTGGTCGAGGTGAGCGCAAGCGCCCGCTTCGATGCTCACTCCGACTACGCCGCGCGGCTGACTCCGAAAATCGCCCTCCTTGTTCATCCGGCGGACAACCTGCGCTTCCGGCTGAGTGTGGGGAGTGGTTTCAAGGCGCCGGCTTTCCGGCAATTTTACCTTGCTTTCACCAATGCCGCGGCGGGGTACTCCGTCTTTGGCGCCACCCGGGTGCAGGAAGGGGTCGCGCAGTTGCAGGCGGAAGGAGTTATCGATCATCTTTTTTTCGATCCTGCTACGCTTGAAGAGATCCGGGCCGAAAGTTCCGTTGCGGTCAACATAGGCGGTTCGATCGAGCCGTTCCCCCGGCTGGCTTTTTCGGTCAATGCTTTCCACAACAACGTGCGCGATCTCATCGAGACCCAGCCGATCGCGCGAAAGACGAACGGGCAATTCGTTTTCGGCTATTTCAACCTTGCGCGGATCTACACGCGGGGCATCGAGACGGATGCGACCATCCGGGCGATCGCGGGCCGACGGAGCCGGCTTGATATCATTCTCGGCTATCAGTTTCTCCAGGCGCGCGACCGTGAGGTGGTCGAAGCGCTGGAAACCGGTACCGTATTCGGACGCAATCCGTCCGGGCGGGAGTACCGCCTTGGCCCGGGCGACTACGGCGGGATGTTCGGGCGTTCGCCTCATACGGCGACATTCCGCACAGTGTATGCGCACACGCCGTTTGGTCTCACCGCCAGTGTTCGGGGACGCTGGCGCAGCCGCTACGGCTACCGCGATCTCGACGGCAACGCGCTGGCCAACCGCGACGACGAGTTCGTAGCGCCCTATGCCGTTTTCGATGCGACCGTTACCAAGACAGTTCCGGCTCTCGGCCCGGCTGACGCCGAGATCCAGCTTGGCGTGGATAATGTGCTCGACATTACGCGCCCGACCCTTGTACCGTCGCTTCCCGGACGGCGGCTTTACGCCGCTCTCCGCCTCACGCTATGACGCCACCAACGCTGAAACCCTGACCGTCCGTACCATGAAAACACCTGTTGCCTTTTCCATATTCTTCGGGTTTCTCTTCCTGTTAACCGGCTGCGACAGCACCGATGCCGAGCCGGAGCCGGTCATTCTCGATGTGAAAATGGCTGAGAATGTCCCGGCCGATCCGGCTTCGGGCCGCGACCCCGACACGGGGGCCTCGATCAGCAACAACCTGTTTACGCTATACGACCTCGAAGCGGGTTCGATACTTATTCCCTCGTCTCAGACGGATGCCGCCACCCGGCAGCGCGATTCCACATCGACCGCGTGGGATATCGGTTTCAAAGGCACGACAATCATTTTCAACGGGGGCACGAGCGGGCCGGGCGAAGCGGCGGCGCAGATGCTTGCGCAGCCCTTCGCCGAGGTCGTCGAAGCGCCCGAAGGGGGCTATATTGCCGACGGAGAGAACACCTCCTGCCCGGAGGTCTTCACGCCCGTCGGTCCCGTTCCCGGTTCGCCCTATGCAATCTGCACAGGCTCGGACAACGGGTGGTACAACTATAATGCCGGGACCATGCTGCTCTCGCCTATTCCGGGCCGCACCATCGTGCTCAAGACAGCGAGCGGAAACTATGCGAAAATACGGATTCTGAGTTATTACCAGAACAATCCGGATCCCCCCGATGCATCGGTTCCGTCCCGGTATTATACGTTCGAGTATGTCCTCAGGCCCGACGGTTCCCGGGACCTGACCTCGGAATGAGGGAAACGGGTCATGTCGCCCCTGCGCCATTGAGTGGGGCGCAGAACGGTTGACTCCGTAGCGTGCCGGGGAAAGTCGGGTGATTCGTATGGTGCTTGCCGACGATGTGGAGATGAGGTGAAAGATGATCCGATCTGTCCTCTTTACTCCGCAAAAAGCATTATACTTAAGGCTGTGCTTTCCGGATTTTCTTCGATAGCCTCCCGGACCGGCGGGTTTTCCGGCGCGTTCGGTTCTTTTTTCCAACCAACCTCAACGGATCTGCATTATGAAGTCCTCCCGATTCCTGTGCCTGTTCTCCCTGCTGGCGCTCCTGCTTGCCGCATGCGGCGGCGATGCTGCCTCTGAAGGCGATGTTGCTGCCTCCGATGCCGGCGATGCCGCTGCCGAAAGCGATATGGCTTCTGCCGACAGCGGCATGGATGTCGCCGAAGTCGTTCTTCGCCCTGCCGGCGATACGATAGCGTTTGATGAGGCCTCGACCTCGTTTACCGTCCAGTCCGGACAGACGGTCAACCTGACCCTGGAGAATGTGGCGACCCTCGATATCATGCTGCACAACGTCGTCATACTTTCGTCGAATGAAGACGATGTGGCCAACCGGGTCGGGATGGCGGCCATCGCTGCCGGCGAGGCGAGTGGATTCGTTCCGGAGGATGAGGCGATTCTGGCGGCCACGCCGCTCGCACAGCCCGGCGAGACCGTGCAGGTTACGTTCGAGGCTCCCTCGGAACCGGGGACCTATCGTTATATCTGCACTTATATCGGTCACCACACCCTGATGCAGGGTACGATGATCGTAACCTGATCGGGCTGATCGCACCGTTCTTCCGGGAACGGGAATATGTAGATACAGGATGCTGCCCTGCGCCTGGAACGCTGTGCGGGAGGATGCCTTGCACCGGGGACTGCGCCGTATCGCTGCATGTCCACGGCGGCGGCGCCGGTTTGCTGTTCGTGTTGGTTGACGATGGGTATTCCGGTCGAGTGAAACCGGAAATGACGGATTATTCCGGTTTTTGGCACGGATATTGTTCGAGAATCATGGTACAGTAAACAAGGCCGTTGGTATATTCCGATGCACGGGTCGTATCGGAAAAGAAATGTAGCCGGCGGGCCGGAAAAACGGTTCATGACATCGCCACGGAGGTAACGACATGAAAGCCTACGCAAGCATTCCCCTTTTCTTCGTACTCGCCGTGCTGGTTTCCGGCTGCGTCAGCATAAACCATACCATGCTGGACACGGGACCGGGGTATGCCCCGGTGCCGGGTCCTGAGGTGCAGGTGTTCTTCGAGCGGGACGACCTGCCGGAGCACACGCGCGTTGCGCTGCTCTACGGCAAGACCTTCGAAAACATTACCACGGAGAGCAAGCTGATCGACAAGCTGCGCGAGGCGGCGGGCGCCCTGGGTGCGAACGGCGTGGTATTACTCGGCCAGACGGACCTGGGTGGAGAAATCAGAATATCCGGCGATCCTTACAGCGGTTTTGGAGAGAGCGGACGGCGCGGTCAGGCATTGGCTATACGGGTGCATTAGGCGTAGCGCGATAGGGTGGGTGCGCGTCGCCTGTGTCCGGTCAATTACCCTGTTGAGTGATTTTACTCAATGGGGTAATTGTGTTTTTGGGGTGGGGGGACGAAGCCGATTTTCCCAGCCCTCGTATCCCCTTTGATACGACCGAGGCAACTTTTTTGCCATACGTGGAGCCTCTGGATTACGCATCGCGCCGGAATTGTCTATTGCCCGCTTTTGAGCGGGCGGTTCTGAAAAACCTCGTTGCGACTGCGGGACGCGAACATGAAGATTCCTTATCTTTGCGACTCGATCTCTCCCTAATGCTCTCCCCGCTCCTACCCCGACGCGATACCGTGAAGAATTTTCTCGCAACCGTTCCACGGAGCACGTATCTGGCTTCCGGATCCCGACTGGCGGCGTGCGCCGCAGCCTGGTGCGGTCTGCACTGCGCACTCACGCCGGTCCTGGTCGCGGCGGCGCCGGCGCTCGCGCTCTCCGAAGGCGTCGAGCGGGCCGTGTGGGTCGGGACCGTCCTTGTCGGCGCGGTAATGCTTGTCCTGGGCCCGGCCCGCAAGAACGCGGCCGTGATCCTCACTTTCGGCGCTGGAGCTGTGCTCTGGACAGCTTCCCTCGCCGGCTGGCTTGAGCCGCTGCCCGAGACCGTGACGTCAGCTGCCGGCAGCCTGATCCTCGCAGGCGCCCTCGTGCTGAGTGCGCGCGTCTGCCAGACCGGTGCGTGCGCGGTATGCGGCGACGAGGAGCACACGGGCTGTCTATCGGAACGTGACGGTCCTCGGTAATGAGGAGTGGCCATTAAGGCGGCTTGCACATCATCCCCTCATCGGCTTACCTTGACCGCGAGGGATTCCGGGAAGTCCATCCGGAAAGTTATTTTCCATCCATTGCCATGTTCGCCAACCCGCTGCCTCCCATGTCCCGCTCTATATTCGCTCCGCTGTTCGCATTCACCGTACTGTTTCTTGCCGTTTCCTTCCCTGTGCAGGCTCAGGAAGACCTTGTGCGCCCGGAGGGGTGGCAGGTTCGCTTCGACAATCCCGAAGCCTCCGAGGATGATCTGGAAATGTTTGTTTCCATGCCGCCCGGATGGCACGTGACCTCCGGCCCGGCCGCGATCTACTGGGGGCCGGAGATGGAAGCGTCCGGCGAGTACCGCATCGAAATGGAAGTCTACCTGTTCGACCCGGCGGGCCGCAAGGAGGCCTTCGGCATTTTTGTCGGCGGAACGGACCTGACAGGAGATGCCGTCGAGTACACGTATTTTCTGCTGCGCGACGGGGGAGAATTCATCGTCAAGCGGCGTGAAGGGCCGGAAGCGCCCACCATTCACCCCTGGACCGGACATGAGGCCATTCTCGGCTGGGCCGATCGCGAGGAAGAGGCCGCCACCGTGAAGAACGTGCTTGCCATAGAGGCTGGCGCCGAAACGGTGCATTTTTTCGTGAACGATGCGGAAGTGGCTGCCCTGCCCCGGGCCGATCTCGGTATGGACGGCGTATTCGGGATGCGGGTCAACCATGCCCTGAACCTCCATATATCGAGGTTGGAGACCGTGGCGATGGGAGGGGAAGAGGAAGAAGGGCACGATCAGGATGAAGGGGCCGATCATGGCGAAGAGCACGACGGGGGCGAAGAAGGCAATCATGACGAAGAGGAGGATCATGACTAAGGGGATGATATGGAAGATCAATGGGAAATACCGGAACCGCTTGCCACTGCCGAGATTGCTGTAACCGACGGTGCAACCAGCGTACTCCGGCGGCACGGTAATCCGGACGGTCCGCGGCTCGTGCTGTGTCATGGCAACGGGCTGGCGGCCGACCTGTATTACCCTTTCTGGTCCCTGCTTGCCGACCGTTTCGATATCGTGCTCTACGACCTCCGAAATCATGGCTGGAGTTCGTCGACCGATATCCGGACACACAACATCGCAACCTTCGTTTCGGACAATGCACACATCTTCCAGGGTATTGACCGGCACTTCGGCGAAAAGCCGAAGATCGGCGTGTTTCATTCCCTGTCTGCGGTAGTGGCGCTCAACCACGAGCCCCCGGGCGAAGAATTTGCGGCGCTTGTGCTCTTCGATCCGCCCATTTATCCTCCCAGCGGCGATCCTCTCGAAGTCGATGCCTTGTGGCGGAGGTCCGGCATTGTCGCCCAGATGCGCCAGGAATGGTTCGGAAGTCATGAGGATTTTGCAGACATGCTCCGGCGCCTACCGACGTTCGGGCGCCTGCAACCCGGCGTAGTAGAACTCTTCGCCGAGACGACGTTGCGCCCCGCCTCCAGGGGAAGGGGCTATAAACTCCGGTGCCCGCGCGAATACGAGTCCTGTATATTCGAGTATAGTTTCGCCTACAATTTCGAACCCCATGCGCACGACATCGCATGCCCCATCAAGGTGATAGGGGGAGACCCGACCATGCCTTTGTCGTTTTTGCCCAGCATGGATCTCACTGGTTTGGCCGGTCTCGACTACGACTTCGTGCCCGAGACCACCCATTTTCTCCAGCTTGAAAACCCTCGGGAATGCGCCGAGATTATGCTGGAGTTCCTCGAAGATCAGGGAGTCGCGTAGGGGGTCTGATCGCCGCAAATGCGAAGGGCCGCAGTGTCTGGGCCACGATCAGTACGCGCACGCCATTCCACATGGAATCGGGCGCCGGGACGACCAGCAAGGTGTAACAGTTTCAGATGCGGCCCAATCCGTTGGCGAAATAGATGATAATCATCTCACCAGATGAACGTATAGGTGTACTTGAGTAGGATCGCCCGACTATCGGTTACAGGCAGCATCGGGCCGAAGGGCTGGTGCCGCTCGGTGTTGAACCCCTCGTTGAAAACCACCCACAGGTCGTGGCCCTCGCCAAAGTGATAGCGTATCCGGGTGTTGACAATGAACACATCGGCGACGCTGTTGTATTGCAGGAAGGCCGTGGCCGAGAGGTGGGTGTTAAGCGCAGCCTGGATGCGAACTTGGCCCAGGTGCGCGTCAAGCTGCTGGTCTCGATCCGGGAAACGAATCAGGTTGAGTTCGTAGGTGCCGCGCAATTCGAAATGGCGGGAAAGGTTCCAGGTGGCTCCTGTGCTCAAGGTCGTCTTCCATCCGTCATAGAAAGTGCCGGTGCGGAAGGTAACATCAGGCCGGAAAAACCACCGATCAGGCGGATTGGCCTCAATCCAGAGATCATGAAACCAGTAGGATCCGATGGGAACCCTAACCTCTTTGGAGAGCGGAAAAGACATGCGCGTGTCCTCGTAGGTATGAGCCGTCGAGAGCAGCACCGTCGCGCCACCCTTGGTTTCAAACCAGTAAAAGGGATGAAGCCATGCCGACTCAACGGATCCGTCTTCATTGCGCAGGTACATATTGGACCAGTTACCGACCCAGATACGCCGGAACCGCGAGTCAGCCCCTCGGAATGATTGATAGTTGACATCGGGGCTGAGAAAGGTAACGTCGCGGCGGCGGACAAAGCCGGCGGCGGGATTGTAATCCGCCCCGGATCGGGTGACTTCCAACTCATAGCTCAACCCCTGTATGTTGCGCCGTTCCCACTTGAGCATAAAACGTCCGGCATCCAGGAAATTGAAGGCGCCCGCATCCAACCGATCCTTGTCCAGCGTCTGCGCCCATTTCGTGGTGAGGTACTCATCCCCGACGATGCGCACGATGCCATCGATCCCATATGCCAAATTGTATCCACCGTCGGCGTCGATCCGGCTGGTAGCCAGGCCTCCGACGGTTGAGAAGGGATTAAAAACCTTTCGACGCAGCCGTAACACACCGAAATTTTCGGCAGGGATGCCGCCCTCCTTTGCCGTTTGCATATTGAGCAATCCGATGTCCCACTCGCCCACGCGCCCGACGAGCCGCGAGCCCCCGAGAATACGAATCGGCTGCCCGTCGACCAGGCCGATGCGGCGGCTGTGGAAAAGGCGGCTGCCGTTAGCCCCGGTATCGAACTCGAAGATGCCGGAGCGCTCCTGAAAAAACTGCCGTTTTTCGGGAAAAAAGAGCGAAAACCGCGTCAGATTGATCTGCTCGTCGTCGGCCTCGACCTGGGCAAAATCGGTGTTGACCGTAGCGTCGAGCGTGAGATTGTTGGTAAGGTTGTACTTCACGTCGAGACCGATTTCACGCGTGAAGTCGTCTTTGAAACGGTAGGCTGTTTCTGAAGGGTCCAGTTCAGATATCCGCCGGGCGCCCCCGAGACCATACGGAGTCACATAAACGGGTTTCCGGCTGTAGACGCCTTCGAGTATTACGTCTTGCGCTACCGAGGGCTTGTTGCTGCCACGTTCCCAGCGGGGTGGAATGTCCGGAAAAATGTAGCGGTGGTTGTTATGAGCCATCCACCTATAGACGATCATTCCCATTACTACACGCCCGTTCTCATCCTGGAAACCAAGGCTGTTGAAAGGAATGCGCATCTCAGCAAACCAGCCCTCGTCGGTTCGTGTAGTTGCTACATCCCAGAATGTATTCCAATTTCGGTTGTTAGAGGCTCGGCCATTGGCCGCATCGTCCGCTACTGCGATGTCGAAGCGGGTACCGAGGGCCGTTGTGTAAAACCACAGAGCGTTCTCGTTGTCGTTGAATGTGTCGAGCACGATGGCAAAAGTCTCGTCGCCGCTCCAGCGGTCGCGGTAGAACGAATTAGTGCGCAGGTTGCCGGGGTCGACATGGTACAGTTGTCCGGAGACGTAGAGGTAGTCGTCGTCGTAGGCCACCCGAATCTCCGTGCGTTCGGTCATGGCGCCCTTGTACGTGGGCTGATACATCACCAGAGGAAAAGGGTCGACCGCTTGCCAGGCTGGTTCGTCGATGATGCCATCAAGCTGAATCGGCTGCGAGAGGCGGTGCAGCTTGATGGGCGGTTGAGCACCGGGGGCGTAATCCCCGTTGGTTTGGGCGGCCAGAGGCTGTGCGAGGAAGGACAGGCACACGCTTAGCATCAAAGGCTTCATGGGACCGACTTGGCGCTGGGGATTATCATGATTCCGCGCGAGTTGTGCGGGGAAAGGATTGTACATAGCGGGTCAGGTCATAGAGCGCATCATAGGTGTGCGTTTGACCGCCGTGCGTGAGTTGCCAACGCAGAGACAGGCCTTCAGCCACAATCTCCACGCGGATGGACGCCGGCTGTCCGTTTTCCTGAACGTGAAGCCCCTCGCGCTCCAGGGCGCGCCGGGTCCAGAACAACGCAGCACCTTCCCCAACCAACTCTACCTCGGCCTCGAAACGCTGGTGAATCCGGAAGGAACCATGCTCCCGGTCGAAATCTATCCCCTCACTGGCAAAGGCGGATTCGAAGGCTCCGTTCAAAACAAGATCTTCGGGAGCCCCGGCTTGCAATGCCCCTCCTTTGGGTAAGAGCCAGATACGATCCGCACTACGCAAGGCCAGATCGAGGTCATGCGTCGAAAGCAGGATGGCGCGCCCGGTGGTGCGAGCCAGGCGGCGCAGCAAACGCATGATCTCGACCCGCCGAGGGAGGTCGAGGAAAGCGGTGATTTCATCCAGGATCATCAGGCGAGGCTCCTGAGCCAGAGCGCGGGCCATCATGATCTTCTGGCGTTCCCCGTCGCTCAGTTCGCTTACGCTGCGGTGCATGAAGGTTTCGGCCCCCACCATACGGATAGCCGATTGGATGATTTCGTGGTCCTTATCGGAAAGCGCGCCCGACCAATTCGTGTGGGGATAGCGTCCTAAACCAACCATGGCATAGGCCGAGAGCAAACCTGCGCTGACACGCTCGGTAAGTACTACACTGAGGCGTTTGGCACGCTCACGCGCAGGCATGGTATGGACGTCTCTCCCATCGATGGCTACACGCCCGGCCAGGGGAAGCTGCATCCCGGCAAGCGTCCGCATCAGTGTCGTTTTTCCACCCCCGTTTGGACCGATCAGACACACCAGCTCGCCCTCGTTGAGCGATATGTTGATGTCTTCAGCAACGACATGGGCAGGGGTGCGTGGCGATTCGTAGCCGATAGCGAGATCTTCGACAGCAAGCATAGAACGTAGACGCGAATGCAGATGACAAAAGGTGGACAAGAGGCAGGCGCTACACAGCGAAGCTCCGCATGTGCTTGTTACGCAGAATCACCCAGATCACTACGGGTGCGCCCAGGAGCGCATTGACTGCGTTGAGATGGAGGAAGTGCCGTTCCCATGGCAGGTGAACAAACAGATCAGCGCCGAGCGCCAGCACCGACCCCATCAGCAAGACCGCAGGCATCAGGATGCGGTGATCCGAGGTGTTGAACAGTCCACGGCAAAGGTGCGGCACAATCAGGCCGATAAAGAGAATCGGGCCGCAATAGGCCGTGACGGGCGCCGCCAGCAACACTGCACTTGTCAGGGCCATCATCCGGGCTTGCCCTACCGAGAGGCCAAGGGTGGCAGCATAGTGTTCGCCCAGCAGTAGCGCGTTAAGAGGCTTAACCAGCAAGAGCGCAGCCACAATACCGACAAGCAGCATCGGGAGCAACACCGGAAAGTGATCCCAATGCACGCCGGCGAAACTGCCGTCATTCCAGGATGCAAACACTGCGCCTTGCGTCTCGTTAGTGAAGTGCAACACGACGCTCACCAGCCCATTGGCCAGGAAGCCCAGCATCAATCCCACAATCAGCAGGGTGATGGTGCTTACGCGCCGGGACACGGAGGCAATCACTGCAAGTACGAGCGCTGCCCCGAGCCCGGCTCCGGCCACCAGGCCCAGGTTGCTCAAGAACGCAACCTGTTCCAAGAAGGCAGAACCGACCACACTACCCGTGACGACGACCAGCGCTACGCCCAATTGCGCCCCGGCCGTGATTCCCAGCGCCCACGGGCCGGCCAAAGGGTTGCGGAAGAGCGTTTGGAGTTGGAGCCCCGCCGCCCCAAAGGCAGCCCCACCTACGCAAGCCGTAATCGCACGCGGCAGGCGCAATTCGTATAGGATCGTAGCCCAGGCAGCCTGGCTGGGCTCATCCCCGATCAGCAACGTTAGGATGTCGCGAAGCGGGATGGCAACGGAGCCAATCATTAGCTCCAATAAGAACAGGCCAATGACACCAGCCAGTAGACCCGTGAATGCCAATGGACGTAATGCGGCGCGAAGATCAACGGGCTGGGCCGGCAAGGCCGGCTTTCCGCGTCGCTGGCTGATTTCTACTTCGGCAAGAGGCATGGATTCAATAGCAGAAGCCATGATGTTATGGTCAGGTTGGTATTGGTAGAAGGCGTCCAGGACTGGCGTTCCCATGCCGTTGACTGGTCCGGAGCAGGTGCCGTTCGTTGACATCCCCCAAACCCTAAGAAGAGCATCCCAGGCAATAGGCGGCGTTTCACGGCTTTTCGTAGAGGTCAAAGAATATGGTCTCGTGATGGCGCAACACCTCAGGGTGCAGGAGTGTGACGAGGTCGGCGAGGACCCAGTCGGGCCGTACCAAGGCTGTCTCGAACCAGTCGTAGGCGTTGTACTCCCACTTGGTTCGCTTGTAGTTGTGGTAAAGAGCACCCTGCGTCCATGCAGTGAACCTGTTCATGTAGGTGTCGGGCGGCAGTTCGGCGGCGTGGATATCGCCGATGATCCAATGGTCGGCTTTGGTGCCAGCGACCAAGAGTTGCTCGCTCGAAATGGGCTCCCCCTCAGTGTGATGGTCACCGTCGAAATTCTCGTAGGGGTTGAAGGCATTGGCGTCATGCAGGAAGCGGGCTTCCAGATTATTCCGATGCATCCACCAGCGTCCGTTGCCGCCGTAGTAGCCCCAGAGTACCATCGGGGAATGCGGTGCGGAGGCTGCCAGCGCTTTCAGGTCAGCGACCCGACTGGCGACCGACTCGAACATAGTGTTGGCGTCACGTTCGGCGTTTACGAAAAGAGCCAGATACTTAATCCATTCAGTGCGACCCAGATAGTGCGCCTCGGCCCACTCGAACATCGCAGCCGCTGGGAGGCCCAGTTCACGTGCCCGGCCAAGCGCCTTCACATTGTAAGGGGTATCCACGGTCAAAAACGCAATATCCGGCTGCCGGTCCAGGAGCACTTCTAAGTCGGGTTCGCTACGCCAGCTATAGCCTATCTGGCCGATTTCGCCCGCCTCAACACGCTGACGGAGCGTGTCGTCGTAGGTGTGCAAGCCACCGACAGCCAACACTGCGTCCGAGCGCTTCAGGGCTTGCACGAAAGCAAGGGTGCCGTCGTTGTTGACGGCAATGGTGGTGACCGGAATGGTCAGCACGGTGGCGTCTTCGAGATCGCCCGTACGTGGAGGGGGCGGCGTGCCGCGTTGTACCAGCACCATCACGTCTTCGTGGGGCTCGGGCGCGGTGTCACTTCGCCAGGGTCGAACCTCGGCGTGCGTCCGCACTACCTTGTAGTGCCCGTGATACGTTACGGAGAAGTGCTCGGCATATTGGATTTCGGCTTTGTCGGGGAAGTAGTCCGTGCCCGGCTCGAAGGCAGCGGCCGTAGTGCTGTTCGTCTCGGGCTGTTCGATAGTAGGCCGGCAGGCCCCTGCAAGGAGCACCAGACCACCGAAAAGGATCAAGTTTATGGGTCGCATTGGCGGTTTCAAGGATGAGGGTGTGGAATCATAACTGCCGCAAATAGGTCACCTTGACGATGGCCTGTTGCTGCGTGGAGAAGCGTTCCGGATCAGTACGCCGGGTGGTATCGTTGACGAAGTAGCGGGCGTCGTTGAAGACGAATGCAAGAGATTGACCACTACGTACGTATCTGGCGAGCTCCCACTTAAATACATGAGTTACCATTCCCACATCAATCACCTAATTGAGGGCATGAAGGCGATCCGGTCGCGGGCCGCAGGATCAAGAAATCCGGCAAGCACATCGTGGTCGGTGCCGGGAAGGAGCGTTGGGGCTAGATCATCGCAGTCGGTAACAACGGTGGCGGGAATGGGCTGTTCAAGGAAGGCGGTCATAGGCATGTCCTCCAAAATCGCAGGTTCAAGATGTGACCAAGCACGAGGACGACCGAGCCGAGGGCCATCAGGCTTGTCTCGGGGTATTCGCCCAGCGCGTCCTCGCCGAGGTCGACAACGATTTTAATTATCCAGGCGCAGGACCGCCTGTGGTACCCCAGAGGTCGTGACAATGGGTTCAGACGTGGCCTGTTGGGTGGCCGGATCATAGCGGAATAACCCCGTAGCCGTTGGCGTACCAATCCCAAATAAAATCTGCCCATCGAGCAATTCTATCCCTATTGAGAGTCCGTTGCCCGGCGGTAGCGGAAGTACTTCGACGGTTCCCGCAGATAGGTTGAAACGAACGGGCTGCCAGTTAAAATCGCGCACATAGTCGGGCGGGTTCGAGCGCCCAGCCGGAATCTCGGCAGCCCCATAGGCGAATCCGTTGTGGTACACCACGTTGCCTCCCACTGTCCCGATCTGTCCTCCATCGACGGGCACATTCAGTGCCGACACATCGAGGAAATAGGTGGAGTCGAATTCGGCGGCTCCGTTGCGAATGCGCAGAAATCCGCTCTTTTGGCCCGGCACAAAGCCAAAGGAGGCCGTGCAGTACACATAGATATCCCCGGCCTCATCGACAAACATAGACTGGTTGTAGCCATAACGACCCGGTCCAGCGGAGCTCTCGGTTGAGATTACTCGTTCAAAAGCAAGCGTATTGGCATCAAAAACGGCAATGTCTACACCATCAGCGTTGGCAAAGGGGGCAAAAAACTGCTGTAACCCAACGTACAGCTTGCCATTGCGCAGGAGCATAACCGCAGGCTCGGGATTCGTGTCGTCGGGATTCACAGGGTTGCGTGCAATCCCGAGCGCAGTCAGGTCGATGACGGCGGTCTGCGTCATCGTCTGCGGGTTAAATTCAATGATTTGTCCGGCAAAGACGAGGCTTACAAACGCCCGCGTATCGCTCATCCAAACGACATTTGAGCCAAACCCACCCGCTGGCAGCGTCAACTGGCCGGCTTCATTGAGGAGGCCGTCCTCTCCGACGACATACCGCGTCGCTACATCGCCCTGTATGTTCTGGGTCACGATGACCTCACGTCCTCGAATATGGGTGTAGGCAAAGAAGGTTTGCTCTACGGCATTCGCGTTGGTAACGTTCGGCGTCTGCAAGCTGATAGCCTGGATAAACGTCGATCCATCCTGACCGGACTGATCGGGGACACCGTTGGCAATGATAAGCCTGGGGGTTGGAACGGGATCAGGTTCGTTAGCATCGCTGTCGCAACCAACAAGGGGCGTCAAGGCAATGAGCACAAGCGGAAGGAGTCGTAACATGGCAGGGGTAAGAAGGATAGTGAGTAGGGTAGAAAGAGGTCTCGTCAGCGATTGCCGATGAGGGTATACCGAAGCTTGAGCCGTAAAGCACGGCCCGGCAGGGGTTGATTGAAAAGGTTTAAGATGTTTGCATCCGTTAGATTTTGAACCTCGGCGGAAATTGTAAAGCCTTGCTTCAACCAGGCAACCTCGACGCCGACGTTATGCGTAAACGCACGGGGAATGCGCCGCTCCTGACGCCGACTGACTTCGAAGGCAAAGAAATACTCTTCGGTGAAAAGGCTTTCATAGAACACCTTGGCGCGGGATCCTTTGCTAAAGAAATCGTTGCGATAAACCTCGGCGGAAAGGCCCCCATAGAGATAGGGCAAGTTGGGGATTCGAAGGCCATGGGTAGGGTTCGGGACCGAGGTTCCGGGTGTTGTAGCTAACACATCGCGAGCGTCCTGGTACGTCCCATAGGCGCGGGCAAAGAGCCAGTTCGTCACATCGCCTTGCACCTCGGCCTCCACACCTGCAATGCGCACAGCACCCAGGTTGGAGTACGCCGCCGTGCCGCCGAGACCCGGCCCGAGGCGGATCATATCGGTTAGCCGCGACCAGAACGCGCTGACTTCGGCCTGTAGGCGGCGGCTTCCGATATTCGTGTCTATCTGTACGCCTATGTTCAGGTTGACAGCACGCTCTGGCCTAAGATTGGGGGCCGCCAGAATAAGCAGCCCATCGCCGAACAACTCTGCCGTAGCGGGCAGCCGGTGCGCCAACTCTACTGAGGCTTTCCCGAGGATTGAACGAGTAAAGTGATACCGAATGGCTTCGCTCGCGCCAGCAGTAAACGTGCGGTTCCGGACTTGCTCGGGAGCGGTTGCACTGGGGTTGAATAGTGAAGAGGGCGTGCCCTCGGCCCAATAGGCATATCCCCGCGTCCCGATAATATTCGTGAGCCGTCCACCGAGCATTTGCCATTCGTGCGAGAGTCCAACGACCGCGCTGGCCTGGTCGCCTGGGTTGTCACTCACGTTGCGCCCGGCAAAGGCATTGGCAAGGGGGTTTGATGGACGAAAGGCGTTGCGGTCGAGAACCGCGGTCGCACTCAAGGCATGGCGATCTGAGAACCGATAGGTAGTGGCGCCGCGCCATCGTACGAGGACGATCCGGTTATCGGAATCGGATGGAAAGAAGCCAATTTCGCCACGACCATTGGGGCTTGGTCGTGTGGCCCCGTCCCATTCATAGCGTACAGCCGATGTATCCAGGAGCGCAGCATTGGTGATGCCACCTACCAGTCCCGTTCTCACATCAAGACGCCCACCCAGCGCGCCCTCACGCACCCCTTCCATAACGACGACCCCTAATCCCGACGAAACGCGAGCGTGCTGGATATTGGTTTGAACACCCTGGATTTGACGTTCGGTAAAAACCAGACCTGCCTCGATGGCAACCTTATCGAACCAGGTCTGGTGGAGATGAAGCGCAAGGCCGCCAAGCACCCGCCGGAGTTGGTCGTGGTCACGCTGCACCACCAAACCCGGCCGAAACGGATTTTCCATGGTATAGTCGTTCGCTGCCCAATCCACGTTGAGCGTTGCGGCCAACTCCGTGTCCGATGCGATAGGGCGCTGTCCCACGAGGGCAACTTGATGCTGCCCGAACGACCCGACGGTATAGCCTGCATCGAAGTAACCGCCTTCCGGATGGATGGTCACGACGTTGATGGCAGAACCTAGTCCGTCCCCACCAAACGTAGCCGGAACGATGCCTTTGTAGACTTCAACCCGCTCAATGAGTTGTAGCGGTAGATTATCTAAGCTGAAGGCGTTACCCGATAGATCGGAGGCGTTGCCGTTGATATAGACCTGGACCCGCTCGCCTTCGAGGCCACGGATTGAGAACACGGAGGCAGACCCAAGCCCGCCCGAGCGACGGACTTGCACCCCCGAGACCCGTGCAATGGCTTCGTCAAGGGTAAGCCCGCGTCCAGCCAACCGTTGCGCATCCAGAACGGTCACCGCAAATGGACTCTGGCGGATGGCCACGGCCTCGCGGTTGCCTTGCACCGTCACATCGCCTAACGCAATCTCCGACTCGTTGAGGGCTACATCGAGTCGAAATACGGCATTGTTTGTGAGGACGATGGTCGTATCCAATGACACATATCCCACGAAAGAGAAACGGACGGTGTGCTGCCCCGCAGGAACCGCCTCGATGCGATAGGTGCCGTCGTCCTCGGTAGCCGTCCCTAAGGACAGGCCCACAACCGTAATAGTGGCTCCCGACAACGGTCCTTCAACGGCTGGATCTATCACGCGCCCAACTAACGTGGCCGTTTGTGCGCTAGCGGTGGTTGTAAGCAAGAAGCTCAGTAGAACAGTGCGGATTGTCATGTAAGGTCACAAGGTCAAAGGCGGGTGAGGACAGGCGTCAGGCTTCGGCATGCGGTTGATCAGCGTCGTCTTGCCTGTGCCCCAAAAGTCGGTAACAACGGTGGTGAGAAAGGGCTGTTCAAGGAAGGCTGTCATACGCATGTCCTCCGAAATCGCAGTTACAGGAATGAGGGTGTGGAATCATAACTGCCGCAAATAGGTCACCTTGACGATGGCCTGTTGCTGCGTGGAGAAGCGTTCCGGATCAGTACGCCGGGTGGTGTCGTTGACGAAGTAGCGGGCGTCGTTAAAGACGAGGTAGAGGTACGAGAGCGGGCGGAATTCGTAGCTGAATCGCACATTCCAATTCGCCTGCTCAGCCACCGTGTTGTACTGGTAGAAGGCGTTGAACTGCAACCGGGGATCGAGCGCCAGACGAAGCTCCGGCCCGAACAGGTGCGACACCTCGTCCTCCCCGTTGATGCCGAGACCCTTCGCGCGGTTGTATTCATAGGCCGCGCTCAGGGCCATGCGCGGCGACGGAGCCAGCCGGGCGGAGAGTTCCAGGTTGGTCAGCGTTCCATTGAAAAAATCGCCTACGGTTAGTTCGAGTGTCCCCGAATACTTGCGCGAGAGGTCAGACTGGACTTCGGCGTTGTAGCGCAAGTAGTGATAGTTGCCCGGCGCGAGTTCGATGCCGAGTGGTCGGAAGAAAGCGACATCTTCGGGCTCCAATTCCTGCCAGTTCGGCTCGATGCCAAACGAGATCTCGGCGCCGTTTTGAAACGCCACGTTCAGCGGCGTCAAACTCAGCGAGGCTTCCTGAAACTGCCTGTCGGAGAGGCGATGGTAGATGTAAGAGACAAATCCCGGTCCGAATCGGCGCACAAAGCGCGGCTTCCAGTCCGGGCGCAGATCGACGTTGCCCGCTGGACTTGTCACGATCAGGTTGCGACGTGCGACGAAGCCGACGCCAGGGTTATAGTTCTCGGAGACGAGCGCTTGTATGTGCCCGAGATAGCCCCAGTTGGTATTGTTGCCGAGCCAGGCATAGGTCGAAAATCCGTCGCCATCCTCATGCTGCGTCAACGAACCCGAGGCCATCCATTGGAGCGCCAGTGTCTGTGTAAATCGAAAATGTCCATCCACCGTGCCCACAACGTTGAGCACCGAGGGTGCGCTTGCGAGGCCTTCGTCATGCCGAACCGTTGCGAGTGCACCGATGCGGTTGGTGCTGCCAACGTTCTGAATGAACCGCCCAACGGCGACATGGCTTGTTGGCGTCCGGTTATCTCCCCGCTGGCGAACGACCAGCCCGCCGAAGGTACGCTGGGGCGTCCGTGAGATCAACCGCAGCCCGCCGTCGATAGGGATGGGCTGCCCAGCGTTGTCCAGCCCGATGCGGCGGCTGAAGAAAGGGATGGCCGCCTCACTCGACCCTGCATGGAACAGGTTCGCGTTTTCGAGAAAGAATGCGCGTTTCTCCGGGAAAAAGACAGAAAACCGGGAGAGGTTAATCACTTGCCGGTCAGCGTCCACCTGGGCGAAATCGGTGTTGACGGTCAGGTCGAGAACGGTGCTGGGCGTCACGGACCACTTCAGGTCGCCACCGACCTCGGGCTCGACGCCGTCGAAGAGATCGTCTCGGGCGCCGGTGCGGTCGTTGCGCATGACCAGGTAGGGTTGCACGCGCAGGTTGGTCGAAGGCGGAGGCGGCTCGATGCCTTCCAGCACACCCGCATAATCCATCCGATAGGGGGAGTATACACGCGGCCAGAGTGACCAGCCGGTGATCTCATTGTGCCGCCGGATGTTACGCACGAAGTTGATGCCCCACTGCATGTCTGCCGTTGCTTCCGGATACCGCAACGTGAACCATGGAATTGCCATCTCCACGACCCATCCCCGATCCGTTACCGTCGTGCGCACGTCCCAGACGGCATCCCAGTCGCGGTTGTAGATGATGCCGTCGATGACCTGGATGTCGCGCTGCCCCCCATAGGGATTCGTCTGAAATACGACAGCGTTACGCCCGTCACGGAATGGATCGAGACTGATGCCGAAAAGGTCGTTCTGGAAATAGTTGAAATCTCGCCGAAGGTCGGGTACGCGGACGCCGGGTGTACCGGTGGTATCGTAACAGATTGCGCCGATGTAGAGGTTTTTATCATCATAGAGGATGCGGACCTCCGTGTCGAACGTGGCCGGGTTGCCCTGCTGCGGCTCGGTCTGGCGGAAGCCTCGAGCAGGCGCCACGCGCTGCCAGTCCGTCTCGCTCAGATCACCGTCGAGATGAACCGTGCCCTGTACCCGTGCTGCCCGGATCGTCAGTGGGACGTCCGGTGCGGGGAATACCTCCTGGGCCTGCGCTGATCCGGCGACAACGAGCGCCAGAAACAACCCCGGGAGCCCCTTCCGAAAAGCTGTCTTGAGATAACCACTCATGGCTTTGCGATAAGGGTTTATAATCCTGATGAGACAGCGCATGGGCCGCATGCGCTACGATGATGTCGCATGGTCATTCCGCAACTGGATACTGCCGGTACTGGCGCAAGCCGTAGCCCCCAACGAGGGCTGTAGCAAGCATCAGAATCAACAAGGGGAACGCCAGGCGATCCAGCACTTCTGCCGGCCTTTCCTCGCGATACTCGAAGCGAGGCATGGCGTCGTAATCAGAGGATTGGAAAGCGATGTTGGCGAAATACCTGGGTACAAAGTATTCCTGCCACATAGCCTGAAACCCTTCGACCTGTTCGAGAAAAGCCGTGTGCCGAGCCGGGCCGGTGCCGGCCGCATCCAGAAGCATCCGGTGCGTGACGAGGGTCGGCGACAGATAGCCGAGGGCGCGCACGAATCGTTGTTGCCGCCCCTGCTGCCGAACGAAGCGCCCCATTACCGGAGCCAGCTGTTCTGCGATGCGTTCGTCACGGACCACACGGAGCATGGCGAAGTTGGCCTCGTCGTCACCGACCGGCGCGATTTCAGGGTGATCCTGAAAGAATTTCGCCAGCGACTCGCTGCTTTGCTGCTCCGCTACGGTCGTCTCCACCCGCATCGCTGTGATGAACGCCATGCGCGAAGGCACGGGATAGAGCGTACTGGCGACGACATTGATCAGAGAAGGAAGAATGACCACAAACGCGAGCCAGCAGACCGCCAGGATGATCGCGTTCGTAGCTGCCGAACGCCCGAAGGCATTGACCAGCAGCGCCAGGCCGAACCAGAACGCTCCGTAGAGCAGCGTGATTGCCAGCCAGAGGCCGAAGCGACCCCACCCACCCTCGAATGCAGCGCCCGTCACGACGAAGGCCAGCACCGTCAGCACCAGCGCCGCCCCGACGATCAGCGCTCCCCGGCTCAATACCTTGGCCCAGACCAGGGTTGACAAACGCACCGGCTGTGCCATCAGCAAACGAAGCGTGCCCGTCTCTTTCTCCGCTGCCGTCAGAGAAAACGTGAGCGCCAGAATCAGCAGTGGGTAAAGGAACAGGATGACGAATGCCAGATCGAAGCGACCTACCAGTAGCTTGAACGGGTTTTCGAGTTGGTCGGTCTGTCCGAGGGCCACGCTGCTGGCCGCGCTCACCTTATAGGCCGCCGGATAGATGTCACTTTGCCCGACGGCAAATGCCGCCAGTGGCGTCGGGGGCAACGTCGCCGGATGACCCATGCTCGATCCGACGTTGTACGGATGGCGCGGTCCCCAGTCATAGGTTTCCAGCGAGCGGCCTTCATCGCGCATCGCAGCTTCGAGGCCCTCGGCTTCGTGCCGTGCCTCCAAGACTTGCGTTTGGTAGTCCGCTGTCGTCTCTGTCGCCAAGCTATGCCGGTGATTCAACTCCTGCCTGCCGTTAACGGCGGCATACATTGTCAGGGCCACGAAGAGCGTCACCACGATCCAGGTGGTCTGATCCCGCCGAAGCAGGCGGTTTTCGTAAGTGAATATCCTGCCGAGCATAATCGCTTCCTTAGTTGATCTTCATTCGGGTGACAGCCACGGGCACGGCCAGCGCGACCGCGACAAACCACAGTCCCAGAAGCCCCAGGCCAGTGGTGTAATGGCCGAGCGCCCAGCCGAGGCCGGGCGATTGATAGGTGAAGGCGGGGATGCTCTCCCACATCGAGCGTCCGGCTCGATAATCCCCACTACTGTTCTGCGCTACCATGTCGCGGTTGAGCGTCTGGACGAAGTCGTAGCGATACGTCTCGGCGGCCTCGACAAAGTGGCGATGGTGAGCATAATCGCTCCCGGCCAGTCCCATCGACGCTGCCTGAACGGCGACCATCGGGGCAAGCACTGCCCCGGCCTGAACCATGCGATTTTGCGCCATGTAGGTGTCGCCGAGCGCATCGAAATGCTTGCGGTAGATCATCGTTTCGTCTTCCTCGGCCTCCAGAAAGGTGTAGCCCGCGACGCTGGCAGGGATCAGGTCCGGCGTATCCACGCCATGTTCCTGCATCAACCGTTCCTCGACGGCGCGTGTGCGATCGGTCCACGCGGGTAGTTGGTCATAATCTGCCTGGACGGCCCGATCGAACTCGGCGCTGGTCGGCGTAGGCAAGAGCGTATCGACTACGTCTGTCGCGGCACGGGGTACGAGGAAACTGCTCCAGAGCCAGAAGCCGAGCAGAACGATGAGGGCTACCCGTGCCGACGAGGCTCGTGCGCTCACGATGAGGGCAAGCCCGATGAAGAGACCGAAGTAGAGCAGATACAGCATGACCATAAGGAGCAGGCGCGACAGACTCCATAGCGCTGCGTCCGGTCCGGCATACAGCGCCATCGCTACTGCGCCCACCACAGCGGCCGGGGCGAGCAGCAGCATCAAGGGTAACACCACCCCAAGCGCTTTGCCCAGTGCCACCGTACGCCGCTGGAGCCCGAGACTCATCAACTGGCGTAGCGTCCCCTGTTCACGCTCGCCGGCAAACGAGGAAAACGCCAGCAAGATGATGAGCAGCGGGATTAGAAGTTGGAGCGTAGAGGCCGCCGTGAGGGCTCCAAGACGGTGCATGGCGCTGGCATCTTCCACGGGACGATAACTGGCCTCCCTCACCCGATGCGCTTCCATGAAGACCGAGACGCCCGTGTAGGGCAGCACGCCCTGGTCGATCGACGACAGCGGCGAAGCGGGTTTGAAGGCATAGTTGCCGAAGTGCGCCGCGGAGTGTTGGCTCTTCTCGCCCTGACTTACCCACATCTCCCGGTCGGTAGCCTGGGACTCAGCACGCTGTGCTTCGACGCTGGCGTAGTGCTTCCAGCCGACAATCAGTGAGCCGGCCAGCAGAGCGAAGACGACGCCGGCGGCCCAGCGAAACCGTCCGTCGCGGATCATCTCGATACATTCTTTTCTGGCAATACGGGTGATCATGGATTTGAGCGATCTGTGTGGTGAAGGGAGGCGCGCGTCTCTATTCCGATCCATGCTCCCTGGTCAGAATTGATAGCGAAGGGCGAATACTGCCTCAAAGGGTCGCCCGTTCAGGCAGCGTCAGGCGGCGACGATCTCGCCGCGCATGTGCTTCAGGTATAGTTTCTCCAGGTCCGGATGCTTGAGTTCGTCAGTGGTGAGCATCTCCACGAGCTTACCGTGGCGCATGATGCCAACGCGCGTGCCTACGTCGACGGCGCGAAACAGGTCGTGCGTAGCCATCAGCACCGCCACCCCCTTTTCTCGGAGCCCCTGCAGCAATTGGGAGAACTCGAAGGATGCAGACGGATCCAGGCCGGATGTCGGCTCATCAAGCAGCAGAGCACCGGCCTGCTTGGCAAGCGCGATGGCGATTCCGACCTTCTGGCGCATCCCCTTCGAATAGGTTGAGACAGGCCGGGTGGCGGCCTCCTCGGGCAGATCGGCCTGTGCCAGAAAATCCATCAGGTCGACGGCGCTGTAGTGATCGTGCCCGGCCAGCGCCGTCAGATATTCCAGGTTTTCCAGGCCCGTAAGATTCTTGTAGAGCATCACCTGCTCGGGGATGTAGGCCAAGTGCTTTTTCGTTTCGAGCGGATGCTGACGGACATCGAGCCCGTTGACCGTCGCCGTGCCGGAATCCGGCTCGGTAAAGCCGAGAAAGAGGTTGATGGTGGTGGTCTTGCCGGCCCCGTTCGGCCCAAGCAGACAGAAGATTTCGCCAGGCTCAATCTTCAAGTTCAAGTGATCGACGGCAGAGATGCCGTTGTAGGTCTTGGTCAATTGAATCGCTTCCAGCATGATAAGAGACTTGTTTGGCTAATGGTCATCCAGGATTGTCCTTCGCAGAAGAGGCGAGGGTCTTTCTCCGTCCCGGGCCCTTAATCCACCGCACGCCGCGAGCGCCAGTCAGGCGCCAGAACATTCAGTCATGCTTCTGCCAGGACCAGCGTGAGGCCGCTGAATTTCGCCTGGTGTGTTTGCCGGATCCATACACCCAAATCCTGGCTATCGCCGTGACCCGGGAGCAGGCTGGCCATCACGTGCAGCAACGTCGCGTTGCCGTTACCCCATAGATTGCGTTCGAACTGGTGTTCGCCCTGACAATCGGCAAAGTGGGGCAGATCAAGCGCCACTTGCCGTCCGTCACAATGAAGTACCTGATCGAATCGAAACACGGTTTGCCCCCCCCAGCTGTGAAGAGCACGGTACCCACCTGAACCAGCGGATAGCGGTGGGCAACAACGAACGCACCCGAGACACCTCCCTCCAGCGCGTAGCCTGCCCGGATGCAGGTATGCCGGGCCGGGAGGGTCCCTGATTATCTCACGTCAACCGGTTAAGGGAGGTGCACGCGCATCGGTAGGCGCGGAATGAAGGGCATAAACGAGATCAGGAGCTGACGCACGGTGTTGCCGGGCCGCGTATGCGGACGAAACCGTAATCACTTCTGACGTGACGCCGTAGAGTGTGGCAGCAAGCGCACACGGCGCACACTCCTCACTTTCGAAAATTGGCGCATCGTGAGGGGTGTGGTGCTCCTCGCCAAAATGCGAAATCGTATGCAGCGGCGGCGCTGCCAGGCCCGCGATTAGCAGCAGGCTCAACAGCGGCGAGACGATATGATGGCGAAGCGTCTGCATACGTCATGTGGAGCTATCGGTCGCTACGTATCCGAGCTACCTTTGTTTCCTAACCCATGCTTGCGGTACCAGTTCCTTGTACATTAACCGCGGCCCAGCCCACTGGCGAAACAGATAGCGCCCACTGGCGAAATAAAATAGAAGGCGCCCCGGCGCAGCGGATAGACTGCCCGCGTAACAGCCATGCGATGATGGGGTCACGCACCGGCCTGTTTCGCGTGGCGCGGGTTATTCTCCTCCCGTATCGTCCGTCGTTTCCGCGGATGCCTCGTCCGGCAGCGCAAACGCCACCAGCATGCCTCCAACAGGCCGGTTCGACTTGCCGCCGCCCGCCGAAATCGCCACATACTGCTTCCCGTCCACCATGTAGGTGCTGGGCGTAGCGTTTCCTCCGAAAGGCAGATCGGCTTCCCACAGCACTTCGCCCGTTTCCTTGTCGAAGGCCCGTATTTTCTCGTCGGCGGTGGCGCCGATAAACAATACGCCGCCCGCCGTCACGACCGGTCCGCCGTAATTTTCCGTACCGGTCTGCGGAATGCCGCGCGCCGTCAATTCCTCGTACTCGCCGAGCGGTACGGTCCATTTAATCTCGCCCGTGTTCAGATCGACGGCATTCAGTGTGCCCCAGGGCGGTTTGATGGCCGGGTAGCCTTCGTGATCCAGCCAGCGCTGGAACCCCCGGAAGGCATACGGGGGCACATATTCGTCCTCCTCGTCTTCTTCCACAGCCGTTTTCTCGCCGAACAGGTGGTCAAGAATCGCGTTCAGAATTTCCTCGGGGACCTGATCGAAGGGGGGCATGCGCGCGCCGCCCTGCACGAGCAGCGTCATGGCCTGCTCCCGGCTGTAGCGTTCCCCCATATCCGTGACCGCCGGGAAGCCTCCTCCCGGATCGCCGCTGCCGTCCAGCCCGTGGCAGGACGCGCAGATTGACCGGTAGTACCGTTCCCCGCGAGGCAGGGGCGTGCCGTCAGGGCGCCTCGTCGGGATGAGTTGATAGAACCACGGTATCTCGTTGATATTCACATACAATATGCCATCGGGGTCGGCGGCCGATCCGCCCCATTCCATGCCCCCGTCGTATCCCGGAAACTTGATTTTCTGTTCCAGACTCGGCGGCGGAAACGATCCATAGGTGCCGGACTGCGTGATCAGGTCGGTGGTCAACTGCTGAGCCTCCGGCGAGATGTTCGATACGTCGTCCAGCGTGTATTCCTGCCGCATGAGCGGCGGCGGCCACGTGGGGTAGGGCTGCGTGGGCCACGCCTGCATATCCGGCAATTCCGATACGGGGGCGGGGCGTTCTTCAATCGGCCAGAGCGGCTCGCCCGTAACCCGGTCGAAGACGTACAGCAGCCCCATCTTCGTGCCCTGGGCGACGATGTCTACCCACTCCCCCTCGTGCCGGACGGTCAGCAGCGTGGCCGGGGTCGGGTTGTCCATATCCCACAGGTCGTGATGGACGAACTGGAAGTGCCACATGCGCTCGCCGGTACGGGCGTCCAGTGCAATGATGGAGTTGGCGAACAGATTCTCGCCGTACCGGTCGCCGCCGTAGAAGTCGGGGCCTGCGGTTTCCGTCGAAGAGTACACGATACCCCGCTCCGTATCCATTGCGATGCCGGACCAGTCCGAGGCGCCCCCCGTGTATTCCAGATAGCCTTCCGGCCACGTCTCCGACCCGAATTCCCCCGGACGGGGCAGCGTATGGAAGATCCAGACGCGGTCGCCGGTCCGAGCATCGAGTGCAATGACTGCGCCGGGCACGTTTTCCGCTACTCGTACGCCGAAAATAAGCATGCCTTCATAGACATAACCGCCCGAGTTCAGGCCCACGTTCGGACGGCCTTCCCAGTCGATGCGGTCGCCTATATGGAGCCAGCCCCCTTCGCCGAACGAGGGGACCGGCTTGCCTGTTTCTGCGTCAAGGGAGTACAGCCAGGGGCCTTTCGTCGTGAAGATGCGCCCGTTTTCTTCGTCTTCCCAGTATATGAGGCCCCGTTGACGGCCGCCGCCCTGGTGCATGCCGCCACCAAAGGGATTGGTTTCGTCGGGATTGAAGGTCCACAGATGTTCGCCCGTTGCGGCGTTCAGCGCCGTCATCTTGCGGTTCGGGGTAGCCGTGTACAGCACGCCGTCCACGATGAGGTTGTTGGATTGGTATTCGCTTACCTCCCCCGTATCGTACGCCCACGCCATTTCCAGCAGGTGGACATTCTCCGTATCGATCTGGTCGAGCAGGGAATACTGGTTGCTGCTCGGGTGGCCGAGATAATTTGCCCAGTCCGCACCGGCGCCCACCGGCGCGCGCGGGGGCGCTTCCGAACAGGCGGACAGGGTTGCGGCAAGCGCCGCAGCAACGGCCAGACGGGAGAGAAAGCGGGTCATATCGTCAGGGGTTGAAGGAGTGCCGAGCAGCCGCCGGCGGGTTGCGACGGCTATTACAATGCGGCTATTCTAATTAAGGAGCGCCCGTGCCGCAGGATCATGAGTCCGGGAAGAGGGTGGGGTCAATTCCGGGAATGATTTTGAGTGCGTTTTCGTAGTAGATTTTCCGCAGCACCTCGTCCGGGAGATCCATGCCGTACATGCTCCAGAAAGCATGCCGCTTGCGGTAATACGGGAAGTATTCGTCCGCCGTCTCGAAGATGCGGAAGTAGACGTAGTATTCGGACGGCTCCCACGAATCCTTGCCCATGAGTACGCGGTCCTGGTATTTCGTCAGGAAGGCCTTCGCGGCGCGCGGCTGCCGGCCCAGTTCGGCGATGACTGCCCCGAGTTCGGTGTACATGTTGGGCATTTTGTCCAGCAGGCCGCCCAGCCGTCCGAGGTCGTTTCCCAGCCAGCCGAGGTGCGCGCTGAGGAAAATGGTGTTCGAGTGTCTGGCGATCAGGTTCCAGTGTTCGGCCATGAGGGTTTCCCAGGAAGGGATCGGATCGCGTTTGCGGCGCGGGCGCTCCTTGAGCTCGAACCAGCGCTCGTTGAAGCGGTCTTGCGGCTCCCAGAACGGGGCCGGGTCTGCTGTATGGATGAGGACCGGAATACCCAGTTCGCCGGCCTTCTGCCAGATGGGGTCCAGTTTCGGGTCGTCGGTTTTTAGCCGCGAACCGTCCTCGTAGAAGATGTCCATGCCGAGGTTCTTGTAAATCTTCAGCCCTTTGGCGCCCTGCCGTACATCTTCTTCCAGTTGGGCTGCCGCTTTCTCGCCGAAATCCGGATCGTCCAGCGTTTCGAAGTCGATGTTCGCATAATGCACGAAGCGCCCTGGGGCATGCAGGTCCGTGGCGGCGATTTTCGCCTGGAGTTCTTCGCCGGTTCCCCCACTGAGGTTCACCATGACAGCCATGTTCATTGCGTCCATATCCGCCACCATGGCGGCGATTTCTTCGCCGGACATCTCGGCGATGCCCCACTGGTGTGCATGGGCGTCCACAAACGGGAATTTTGCGCGGGTCACCTCATGTTTCTCGACGACCAGCGTGGAGCGGGGCGCATAGTCTTCCCATTGCATTTCCTGCGCCTGTGCGGAGGGAACGAGTGCGGTAGCTGCAAGCACGGCCAAAGCGAACGTTGCGGCGAAGAGAAAGACGGATGTTTTGCGGGAACGGCGGAGCGAAGAGGTCGGAAGTGTCATGGCCGGGGTCAGAACAGGTGAAGCGTCAGGGCAAAACGAACGAGGGTGCAAGCGGTAGATACGGAACCGTACCGGGAAAAGCGTATGGCGGCATCAAAATAGCAGTATGCGGCCTAAAAGGAAATAAAAGGATACTCTGATCAAAACCACCCCTCTCAGCCTCTGAGCTTTGCGGACTTAATCAGAGTATCCTTAAGAAGGATGCATGCGTGCGCATTGTATCTTTACTTTCCCACGAAAACATGCGCGGCCCCATCCGCACTGTACCCATGACCCGTCTTCCCCAACGCCGCCTGAAAGAAATCCGCTCGCTGGCTCACAGAAAGTACCGCGACCGGTACGGGGAAACGATTGCTGAAGGTGTACGGGCCGTAGAAGCGGCCCTCGACGCGGGGGCCGAACTGCGGACGCTACTCGTATCGGAATCGGCGCAGGGCCGCCTTGCGGAACGGTTCCGTATTCCGGAGGACCGGGTATATGTCGTGTCCGAACGGGATATGCGCACGGTATCCGCGGTCGAAACCAGCCAGGGCGTGCTGGCGGTCGCGGGCATCCGGCGGGCGGCGCCGGAGACGCTCGCATCCATGCAGCGGGTGCTATTGCTCGACGGCGTGAGCGATCCGGGGAATGCGGGGGCTATCATCCGGACAGCGGCCTGGTTTGGCATTGAGGCCGTGGTAACTGCTCCGGATTCCGTGGATGCGTACCACCCGAAGGTCGTGCGCGCCTCCATGGGTGGGGTATGGGATGTCGAGCATGTCGAAACGCCCGATCCGGCCGGGATGCTTGAGAATCTCACGGCGTACGGATTCGCCGTCTACGGCGCGGACCTCGAGGGCATTCCGGTGGATGACTGGACACCGGTGCTGCCGTCCGTTCTGGTGCTCGGCAGCGAGGCGCACGGAATTTCTCCGGAGGTTCGGGTGCGGATCGCCGAGCGGGTGCTCATTCCCGGCCGGATGCACAGGAATGAAAAACCGGGAGCGCAAGGCGTCGAGTCGCTGAATGCGGCGGTTGCTGCGGGCATCCTGCTGCACGCCTGGGCGCGGACGGCGTAAGCCCTGCCACACTGTTTCGTCATTCCTTGCCAGCGCACCCCTTTCAGCCTCTGAGTTTTGCGGACTTAATCAGAGTATCCTTAAAAGGTTGTTACGAAGCCGTTCCGAAGGGGTGTTCCATATCAAACCGGGGGTCCGGCACTCGCATGTCAGGCTGTCATTTCGTTATATTAAAAGGCTGAAATAATTCACCAACCGTACGAATACCATGAGAATCGGCATACTGACCGGGGGCGGGGACGTACCCGGCCTGAACCCCTGCATCAAGGCGGTCGCCATGCGGGGGATGGAGCAGGGAAATGAAGTGGTCGGCATCCGCCGCGGATGGGGCGGCTTGCTCTGGATGAACCGGGACGATCAGGCCAGCCTCGACAAGTACACGGTCGAACTGGATTTTCAGACCGTGCGGAAAATCGACCGGACCGGTGGCACGGTGCTGCATACGAGCCGCGTCAACCCGGGCCGCGTATCACCGGACGATGTGCCCGACTTCCTGAAGGACACGGTCGATATGACGGAAGAAGGTCCCTTCGATTTTACTCCCCATGCCCTTGCGAATCTTAAGCACCTGGGCATCGACATGCTCGTTCCCATTGGGGGAGACGATACCCTGAGCTACGGGGAGCGCCTGCACCGCGAAGGATTTCCGGTCGTGGCCATTCCCAAGACGATGGACAACGATGTATACGGCACGGATTATTGCATCGGGTTCGGGACGGCCATTACGCGGAGCATCAAATTCATTCACCAACTCCGCACCAGCACGGGTTCCCATGAGCGCATCGCCGTGATCGAGCTCTTCGGAAGAAATTCCGGGCAGACCAGCCTCATCAGTTCGTATCTCGCCGGGGTGGACCGGACGCTCATTTCAGAGGTGCCGTTCGACCCGGAAAAACTGGCGGGCCTGATCATGCAGGACAAGCGCATGAATCCCAGCAACTACGCTATGGTGACGATCAGCGAGGGCGCCTATATGATCGGCGGCGAGGTGATGGAAAGCGGAGAGGAGGACCCGTACGGGCATCGCAAACTGGGGGGCATCGGGGAAGCCACGGGGAAGGCGCTCAAACAACTCACCGGCGAAAAGATCGTACTGCAGTCCGTTGCGTACCTGATGCGGTCCGGTCCGCCGGATGCGCTCGACCTGATGGTGGGCGTCAACTACGCGAACATGGCGATGGACCTGCTTGGGGAAGGAGCCAGCGGCAGGATGGTAGCCTTGCGCGGCGGCGTGTATACGCACATTCCCATGGACGAGGTAACGACCGGCGTGAAGCGCGTGGATGTGGACGAACTCTATGACGTGGATGCGTATCGACCAAAGGTGCACCATGTGCTGAACAAGCCCATGTTTCTGTACTGATTCATGGAGCCGGTCGTACAGATCTCGCTGGACGTCACGTCGATCCCGGAAGCGGTCGAGATGGCGGAGATGGCCGTACGGGCCGGCGTCGACTGGATCGAAGCAGGTACCCCGCTCGTCATTGCCGAAGGGATGCACGGCGTGCGCGCCTTGCGGGAACGGTTTCCGGACAAGCCCCTCGTGGTGGACCTGAAAACCATGGACGGAGGCGGACTCGAAGTGGAAATCATGGCCCGCGCCGGCGCGACCCATGTGGTGGTGATGGGACAGGCCGAGCCGGAAACAGTGGAACTGGTGGTGCGGGCCGGCAGGAAACTGGGCGTGGAAGTGATGGGGGATAACCTCGGGATGCCGGATCCGGTGGCCGGCGCTCGATTACTTGAGGAGATGGGCTGCGACTACGTCATTCATCATATCGGCTATGACTACCGGACGCTGCGTCAGGAGCGGGGGCAGCCTTTCGAAACGCCCCTTCACCGGTTGCGCGAAGTAGTGGCCGCCGTGGATATCCCGGTGCAGGCCGTGGGCGGACTGGATATCGAACAGGCCGTGCAGGCGCCGGCCTGGGGTGCGCCCATCGTGGTCATAGGCGCTCCGCTCGCCGTGGATGCGCATGCATTCCGGGCTGCATCCGGAGATGTGGAAGGCATTCTCCGGGAGATCTGCACGCGGGTGCATGCTTTCGGGAAAGAAACGACCGGTTCATGAAGCATATTCCTCGCACGATGCAGGCCGTGGTGAATCATGCGGCGGCGCCGAAGAGCGTCGAGCTTCGCGAGATACCCGTGCCGGAGATCGGTCCCGAGGAGGTGCTTGTCGAGGTTCGGGCGGTCGGCGTATGCGGCAGCGACGTACATCAATGGGCAGGCGCGCACAGTTGGCCGGTCAACTACCCCTGCGTGCTTGGGCATGAATTCAGCGGGGTCGTGGCGCGGGCCGGAAACGCCGTGCGGACGTTCAGGGAAGGGGATCGGATCACGAGCGAAACCGCCGCCGTCATTGATCCGGATTCCCCGCTGGTGCGGCAGGGGCGGTATCATCTGGACCCCTCGCGCCTCGGTTTCGGGTACGGCGTGGACGGCGCCATGGCCGGATATGTGCGCGTACCGGAGCGCTGTCTGCATGGCATCCCGGACGAACTGACCTTCGAACAGGCGGCGCTTACGGAGCCGTGCTGTGTGGCGTATCATGCCGTCTGCGTGCAGACGCGGATTCGACCGGGAGATCATGTGCTGGTGCTCGGCCCGGGTCCCATCGGTTTGCTGTGCGGGGTCATGGCGCGGCTTGCGGGTGCAGGGGTTGTACAAGTAGCCGGTTTGGCGTCGGATACGCATCGCCTTGCCGTGGCGGAGCGGCTGGGTCTCGTTCCTGTACCCGCGGAGGATGCCGTCGAGGCGGGGCGGGCGCTCGGGGACGGTCTCGGCGTCGATGTGGTGGTGGACGCCGCAGGCGTTTCCGAAGCGCTCCGGACCGCGCTGGACGCCGTGCGGCCAGGCGGCTGGATCACCAAAGTCGGTTGGGGCAAACAGCCGTTCGGCGGCAGCCTCGATCCCCTGGTTCAAAAAGCCGTTACGTTGCAAGGCAGTTTTTCACACTACCGGGAAATCTGGGAGCGCGTGCTGCGTCTGCTTGCAAGCGGCCGCCTGGATACGTCGCCTCTCATAGATCGTATTGCGCCTATGAAGGAGTGGGAAGAGGTTTTCGAGCGCATGCACGAACGGACCTATGTAAAGGCGATCCTGATTCCCTGATTGCGTAAGTTACAGGGGCACGGTATCCGATAGCGCTATGGGACAACTCGTCAGGGATAAAGTCATTCTCGTTACCGGCTCGACGACGGGCATCGGAGAATCCACGGCCCGCCGCATCGTGGCCGAGGGCGGTCAGGTGATGATTCATGGCCGGAACGCTGACCGCGCCGCTGCGCTCGCGGAGGAACTGGGGGAGGCCGCCGCGTTTTCGCTGGGCGATTTGCAGGATCCTGCGGCGCCGGGGCGTCTTGTCGAGTCTACTGTCGAGCGTTTTGGCCGTCTGGATGCGCTCGTCAACAACGCGGCGCTTCTTACGCGCTCCAATATCGACAATGCGGCCGCCGACCTCTTTGACCGGCAAGTCGCCGTGAACCTGCGGGCGCCTCTTCTTCTGAGCCAGGCCGCCGTGGCGCAGTTCAGGAAGCAGGGCGGCGGCGGGCATATTCTGAATGTGGGATCCATCAATGCGCTGGGCGGCGAACGGAACCTGCTGGTCTATTCCATGACGAAAGGCGGGCTGATGACAATGACCCGCAACCTGTCCGCGTATCTGGCGAGCGAGGGGATCCGCGTCAACCAGATCAACGCGGGATGGACGCTCACCGAAAACGAGAAGAGGATCAAGGTGCAGGACGGCTCCGAAGAAGGCTGGTGGGAAAATATACCCCCCGAGCATGCCCCGTCCGGCCGCATTTTCGCTCCCGAAGAGGCGGCGGCGCACATCGTGTTCTGGCTTTCGGATCAGGCGGGGCCCGTCAACGGCTCCGTCTTCGAAATCGAACAGTGGCCGCTCGTGGGACAGAATGCATCCAAGTAGCCGATGCCGCTCGCCGTTTTCCCCAAGTGCTTTCTGGATGCGCTTTGCGTGACGCGCACCATGCGTGTCGAGGAGTGGATCGATCTTGCAGCGACGCTGGACATCGACGGGCTGGAATTCTACGAAGGATTTACGCCTGTAGGAGACGCGGACGCGCTGGCTCGGCTCCGCGAGCATGCCTCCGGTGCGGGAGGGCTTTCGATTCCCATGATGTGCCATTCTCCGGATTTCACCCGACCCGATCCCGTGGAGCGCAAGGAGGAGGTCGCCCGGCAGTGCCGCGCCATCAAAGCGACCGCGGCCCTCGGAGGCCGCTATTGCCGCGTGCTCACGGGGCAGCGCCGGCCGGGGCTCGACCGCGAGCGCACGCTGGACAGGGTGACCGAATGCATCCGGGATGCCGCCGCTTGCGCCGCCCGGCACGGCGTGACGCTGATTCTGGAGAACCACTACAAGGACGGGTACTGGATGTACCCCGAATTCGCGCAGGACAGCGAAACCTTTCTGGAAGTGCTGGACCGCCTTGGAGACATGCCCCATTTCGGCGTGAACTACGATCCGTCCAATGCGCTGATTGCCGGGGAAGACCCGATCGCCTTACTCGAAGCCGTGAAGCACCGGGTCGTAACCATGCATGCCAGCGACCGGATACTCGAGGGGGGTACGCTGGCGGACCTGCGCCGGATCGAAACTGAGCCGGGCATGGGCTATGCGGACATTCTGAAGCACGGAGTGATCGGCGAGGGCCTCAACGACTACGACCGCATCTTTTCCATTCTGGCGGAGGTGGGTTTCGACGGCTGGATATCCATTGAGGACGGCGACGATCCAGTCCATGGTATGGAACGCTTGCGCCGGTCCGTTACGTTCGTGCGCGGAAAGATGCTGGAATACGGAGTGGGGTGAGGAGCAGGTCAAGCGGGGCTGTCTGCACCGAAAAGCCGTCCTTCGATCCGGCCTAACCGGGAGTTGATTGCGCTGATGTCCTGGTTCAACTCCTTGCGGAGGCTTTGCATGTCCTGATGCAGGTCCTTGCGGAGGTCTTGAATATCCTTGTTCAGGTCCTTGCGGATATGCAATGTGCTGTACAGCAAAAAGCCCAGGATAACGGGCAGCGACAGAGAGGCCATTACTACGATAGCGGACGTGATGGTCTCGGACAGATTCATAATCGCTTGCTGCAACGGGGTTGAGAATTTATGTGTCGGTATCGACCGGCCGCTATGCGAAATATACGGGATAGATCAGAGGATGCTCCCGTTGGTCGATCAGGAATTTCAAGGGCGTCCGGTATGTTAGACACTTTGTTCGTCCGAATATAACCTTTCTTCCCAGGGATTGACCGTGGCGACGTCGAGGCCGTTGAAGTCCCCCGTGTTCCGTGTTGCAATGGCGAGGTCATGGGCCCTCGCAGTTCCTGCAATCAGCGCATCGCCGAGGTGCAGGACACGCCCGCACCGCCGTGCATCCGCCCGGAATCTCGCGCCCCACTGCCCTTCTTCGTATCCGACAGGGAGGATTCGATTCGCATACGTTTCTATGAAATCCGCCAGTATGACCCGAAGATTTTCACGACGGCGCCCATCGGGCAGCAACCGCAAGCCAAACTCCAGTTCGTGCAGAACGATGGTCGAAAACCACAGTTCGGAATGTTCCGCCAGAAATTCGATAACCTGCGGTGTCGGCGTATCCCTTGTCAGTTCCGAAACCACATTGGTGTCCAAAAGAAATCCGTTCACGTCGCGCCCCGGTTAGCAAACGGAATCTCGCGCTCAGGCTCGTTGCGATCGGGTGCTTCGAGATGTATTCCTCGAGGGACGTTGTCGATCAGCCATTGGCCAAGCGGTTTGTCCGGCCTGGCGTGGGCGTCCCATACGTCCGCGGGCATCACCACAAAGGATTTTCTGATCCCGATGCGTTGAGGTCCCTCTGCTTCGGACAACCGCAGGATTCTGGAGAGATGCGCTTTGGCTTCGCTCACAGTCCAGGATTTTGGGGAATCGGAATGCGCCACGATAGTCGCCTCTGTATAATTACGTTCCGGCTAATATCCTAATATAGTCTATGTTAGACTATATACAATATACCGGATACACGTTCCAATGTTGCATTTTTTTCGGCCGGGTCTCCCATTCGCGATGATTTCGGGGACCATATACAAAAGTTGGCAAAGGGCTTCGTAGTCGTTCGCTCTCCAACATGGCATGCAGATTGTTTGGGACGCGATTCTCCATTAGAGAGATTAGAGATGATTGTGAATAATTGGATCATCACATAAAACACACTACCCCCCCCTCATTATCACGAAATCTACACACTGCATTGCGTAACCTTAGCGGCGTTGTCCGGATCAACCCATAATGGAGCGAACGAAGTCAGGCTGAGTCGCTTCCCCTGTGTGTGCGCCGGAGAGTAAGGCCAAGGCGGGAGAAGCGGCGACCGGAGCCGAAGGGGCAAGCGGAGATTTGGCAACATTTTGTTTGTATGTATTTCCCCAAGTTACTATGAAAGCCCTTAACAAGGCCGTGCGCGGTTTTGTCCTCGCCGCGATCCTCTTCTTTGCCCTGAGTCTGAACCCCGGAGCGATACAGGCGCAAAGCATTTCAAATGTACAGATAGAGACCAGCCCTGCCAGCAACAACACCTACGTGGCTGGCGAAGTCATCTCGGTAAATGTCACTTACGACGCCGGTCTGAGTGTGACGGGATCGCCCCGATTGCCTATTATCATTGGTGACACAAAGAGATATGCAACGTTTCATCTTGACGATTCACTTCCCGACTTTAGTGAGTCCGCCGGGCTTCTGAATTTTGATTATACCGTGCAGGCAGGAGACAATGACGCTGACGGGATAAGCATTACCGGTTCGCTCGATCTCAATGGAGGTTCAATCCAGCACACCTCCACTAATGCCAATGCGAATCTGGCCCTCGGCAGTTACGCTATTTCGAACGACGCAGGTCACAAGGTTTCCACCCCAAAACCTGAAATCACGATCTCGACCATCGCCACCTCCATTACCGAGGGAGGGAATATACCAATCACCGTCACAAGGAATACCACGTCCGGCGCCGCATCGTTCAACGTGAAATTCACTGTGGCGAACGGAGAGAATTTCGGATGGGACACAAACCCTGCGGCGGCCAGCGGACTGGCCTCTTTTGCGGACGGAAGCGCAAGCGCTTCGCTCTCCTTGCCTACGCACAACGACAGGTTGGACGAGCCAGACGGCACGGTTACGATCTCGTTGGCGAGCGGCGCCAGTTATACCGTGGGCACCACATCGAGTGTCATGGTAACGATCCAGGACAACGAAGCATTGGGCGATCCACCTGTGATAACTTCCACGACGCCCGGCAGGCAGAAAATCTCTGTTTCCTGGGCATTGCCAACAAACCTGGGCACTGTGAACGGCGTAGCCGCCACTCACAACAACCTTGTTTTCGTTGAAATATACTATCGCGGCACTGCGCCTGAGTGGGATGGCAATGACGACGGAACGCCGGATACGGAATGGAAGGAAGTCTTCCACAACAGCAGCCGGGAAGACGAACCCATAGTCGTTAATCCATATCCAGGCCTGGAGGAGGACACGGAATACGAATTTCGTATGCGCCTGTCAATGACTCAAGGGTACACTGGCTATTCGGATGTTGTGGCAGGCAGGACGCTCACGGCGGATGCACCAGTGGTGAGTATGTTAGAAATAACTTCCGATCCGGGCGATGACAACACCTTCGTTCCCGGCGATGAAATCGTAATAGAAGTCAGGTGGACTTCATGGCTGGAAGTGACAGGGACCCCACTGCTGCCTATCCGAATGGGTTTAGACGGCAGAAGCGACAATATAAAGTATGCTGTTTACGATCCCGTGGCGTCATACCCTCACGGATTGGGGCAATGGGGTATTTTGCTGTTCAAATACACGGTGCAGGCAGGAGATGAAGATGCGGACGGCATCA
Source organism: Bacteroidetes bacterium SB0662_bin_6 (assembly GCA_009839485.1). Classification (NCBI taxonomy): domain Bacteria; kingdom Pseudomonadati; phylum Bacteroidota; species Bacteroidetes bacterium SB0662_bin_6. Next base: position 28,595 of record VXPQ01000011.1, on the reverse strand, counting down.
CTCTTGTTGATCCGATCAATGCGAATGGCGGCACAATCAAGAAGTTTTGCGCCGGATCCTCATGCACAGATACGTTTGCGAATATCGTCTTCGACCAGAGTTATTCGATCATAAGTGACCCAAACTACAAGGTGGCCTCGCCTAACCTGAGCGTCCCAATCGCTCCTGACCTTACTGCCGTCGAGGTTTCAGTGAATGGCCAAAACATCAGTTTCAGGTTCCCGGCATCGGTAGCAGACCCGTCACGTGCGCCTGTGACCGGCTACAGGGTAGAGCGGTCGGCTGACGGCAACGCCCCGTGGACTGCGATTACGCCCAATCTGTCACCGGCGAACGAAGTCATCTTCACCGAACAAAACGTTCCCTATGGAACGACACGTTACTACCGGGTGATTGCATTGAGCGCATATGGCGAAAGCGCCCCGTCGGTAACTGTTTCGGGGACCGTTGCCGTGCCTGTGGTGCGGAGTATTGCTTGGGCGGGAGGATTTACCGAAGCGGCGGCGAATGACGGCTCGGTAACGGGTAGCGTCACAGCAACGCTGACCAACGACACATTCACCGCTGGCGTCGCATCGGGCGAGAACGTTACCGTAACAAATCTGCCGGAAGGGCTTGCCGTAGACTATGCTCTTGACGATGACCGCACGATCCTGACTCTGACGCTCACAGGCCAAGCCACGGCCCATGTCGATGACGTGAACAACCTGACTGTTGCTTTGGCCGACGGCGCATTTACTGGCGGCGATGCCTCTAATGTCACGAACGCCACGAAAAGCGATCTCGCCATCGACTTCATACAACCCGCTACCAGCCAAGGATCGGACCCTGGGCCAGGCTCAGGAGGAGACGGAGGAGGAACACCTCCCACCACACCTACTACACCCACAACGCCCACATCCACAGAGCAGGAAGAGGTGCCTGCTTTCTTGAAACTCTCGGGCAATTACCCGAATCCCTTCAACCCGCAGACAACCATCGAATATGCTTTGCCGCAAGCGGGGAGTGTGCGCCTTTCCGTCATTGATCTGTTGGGCAAGGAGGTGGCTGTTCTTGTGGACGGTATCCGGCAGGCGGCAAATCACAAGGTACAGTTTGATGGTTCCGGTCTGCCGAGCGGCATGTACCTGTACCGCCTCGAAACTCCCGAGCGTGTATTGGTGCGCCGCATGATGCTATTGAAGTAATGAGCATCACAGAGATCGTCATTTTTGTCGGGATTGCGTTTGTGGTCGGGCTTGCGGTTACGCTTGTCGTGGCGTTCGTCACCGGCGTCAGAGACGCCCACAAGGTGCGTAGTATGTGGAACAATGACTCCGCAGGCGAAAAGGACCGGCCTTGATGTGGCTGTCCTCGTGGATGGTAGTGTGGCGGGCTGCCGAAAGGGGCGACGACGGCCTGATCGCTCCCGAATTCGTTCTTATCTTCTGTTTGCTGTTCCGCCTCGCCATTCCACGCTCGTTTTTCAGGATTTTTCGATTTGTCCGGGAATCGTCTCATAGACGCCGCACTCGTCCGGCAAGCGCAGGAAGGCGACGAAGCGGCGTTCGAGGCAATCGTCAGACGGCTCGATCCCATGCTTCGCGCCTGGTTCGTATCGCGGATCGGGCAGCGGGCGGAGGTAGACGATCTGGTGCAGAACACGCTCCTGCGCCTCCACCGGAGCCTCCCGGACCTGCATGAGCCGGACCGGTTACAGGCTTTTGTCATGAAAGCGGCGGTGTTCGAAACCCAGGACTACTACCGGGGACGGTATGCCCCCCGGGAATACCTTGCCGGCCCGGATGCATTATCGAGATGGAGTGAAGCGATTCCGGGGGCGGGCGTACGCATCGATGCCGAGCGGGCGCTCGATCTCCTGAGTGAAAAGGCCCGTACGATTCTGGAAATGCGCGAATACGGCTATCGGTATGCGGAAATCGCGCGGTCGCTCGATATGACGGAAGCTGCCGTGAAGATGCAGGTGAAACGAGCGCTCCGCAAACTGCGCAAAACACTCGGAGAATCCGGCGGCGCATAATTCGCCGTATGCCTTTTTCTTTTGGACGAGGCGTTACTTTTTCGGTCTCCACAGCGGCTTAACATAATGTCAACGCACCGCTCTATGCCCGGATGTTTTCGTGCCTGCGCCGTTTGAACATATTGATGCGATCGCTTTGTATCGCGACCTGACCCCGGAGCGGGCCATGGAATTGCAAGATATTCTGGCTTCCGATCCTGCTGCCGCTGCGCTCCTCCGGAAATGGTGTGCCGTACGCGCTTCGCTGGTTCGCGAAATGGGCGAAGCCTCGGCGGATCCGGAACAGTTTGTTCTGTTCGTGCTGCACGAGAGCGGGCGAGCGGCTGCGCTGACCGATTCCGAACGAATGCGTGTCGAAGAGATTGCCCCTGCATTTCGGCAAATTCTTGCAGATAGTTCCGGGCTCGCGGCTGTAGCGAGCGTCATTCGCAACGACATGCAGGATTTCGAGGCGCACTGGGCGGCGTGGTTTACGGAGGCGTCCGTTGGGGAAGCGCCTGCTTCGCCCCGTGTATCTTCTTCCCGCTCTATTCGACCTGTCCGCAGGGATCGCATCCCCTCCCGGCGGGTTCCGGCGCAAGCGCCTTCTTCCAAACGCCGCGTTTTGCAGGCAGGAATCGGCGTGGCTGCCGCAGCCGTCCTCGCAACGCTTGTGTTTTTCCTGTTCCCGGTTGACCCGGATACAGTTACGGTCCGGACTGCCGTCGCCGAAGTGCGAACGGTTGCCTTGCCGGACGGCTCCAGCGTACGCCTGCTGGATGATTCGCGTCTGACCTATGCGTCCGGTGCGATGGTCGAAGGCGGGCAGCGGCGCGTCGAATTCGAGGGGCGCGCCCTTTTCGACATTATCCCGGGTACCGACCGATTCCTGCTCGTTACGCCGGATGCGCAGGTGACGGTCCTCGGCACGTCCTTCGGCGCGCGTACCGCCGGGGATGGCACGGAAGTCGTCCTGGTAGAGGGTAGTCTGCGATTGAGCGGCCGGCGGGCCCCGGACAAGGCGGTTCTGCTTGCTCCCGGCCAGATGAGCCGTATGACGTCAGCAGGCGTTCCTTCGGACCCTGTATTCGTACGGATCCACGAACACCTCGCATGGACGGGCCTGTTCGTATTTCACGCTACGCCGGTGCGCGACATCCTTCCCCTGCTTTCCGGGCACTACGGGGTCGATATTTCGGCGGATGAGGCGTTGCTCGACGAGCGGGTGACCGGCCGGTTTGCACAGGAGGAATCGCTTGCCGGAACGCTGGACATCGTAGCCATGGCGATAGGCGCCGCCGTCGAAACGGACAAGACCGAATCCGAAGACGGCAGCGAGGGATACCACCTCACATCTTTGCGCTGACGCGAACCCCGGCGCACTTTTCCGGTACTCTCTTTTTGCGCCTTTCCCGGACGCACGGGGCTTTCTCTCTGTCCGATTCCGGAGGGCGTGTCCGAGGGTAAATCGGTATTTTGGGGCGTGCGCAGGCTGTCGGTCATATTCCTCTTTCTGCTTTTGTCGCTCCCGGCGGTGGGGCAAACCATCCGCGTCGAGGTCGAAGAAACGCCGCTGCGGGATGCGCTGCTGAGTGTGCGGGATCAGGCGGGCGTCGATATCGTGTTCTCGGAAGCGTTGGTCCTGGACCGGAACACGACCTGCACGTACGAAGGATCGTCTGTCGAGGATGCCCTTGCGTGCGTGCTCAGGCCGGCAACGCTTGAAGCGCAGCGCGTGCGCCGCAGGCAATACGTTGTAGTGCGTGCTTCCGTCGCCGACGGGGCGGGAACCGCACGCCGGTGGACGTTGCGCGGATTCGTGATCGACCGGGAAACCGGCGAAGCGCTGCCGGGTGCGCACATCTACCTTTCCGAACTGCGCATTGGCGCAGTGACGAACAATGCCGGGTATTTTGCGCTGTCTTCCCTGCCTCCGGGCGATTATGCCGTGCAGGCTTCCTTTTTGGGATATACGACCGGGGAGCGGCGGATTGCGGAGACCCCCTTGCCGGTTATCGTGCCCCTTGTCCCTGTAGCGCTGGAAGGAGGCGGCATTGTCGTGGAAGACGAACGCGCGGACTATGCGGTGGGCGCAGCTTCGCCGGGTCTGCTCAGGGAATCGGTTCGCCGCCTCGAAAGGCTTCCGTCCTTCCCCGGGGAATCGGACCTGTTCCAGGCCCTTCAGCGGTTTCCGGGTATACGCAAAGCGGGCGAACTCCACGGCGGCATGCTGATTCGCGGGGCTTCTCCCGATCAGAATCTCTATATGCTCGACGGAGCGCCTGTGTATCATCCCTGGCACGCATTCAGCCTCATTTCCATCTTCCAGACCGAGACATTCAAGGATATCAAGCTGTACCGGGGCTCTTTTCCCGTGGAATACGGGGGGAGGATATCGTCGGTCCTGGATGCGCAGATGAAGGACGGGTCACAGCAGGAACCCGGGGTGTTCATGGCGGTGAGTCCGCTCAGCGGGCGTATGGTGATCGAGTCGCCGGTGACCGCCAACAGTTCGTTCATGGCGGCGGCGCGCAGGTCCTATCTCGACAAGATTATCGGACGCGAGCACCCCGTAGAAAATGCGGACGGCCGCCGGGACACGCTCCGCACGGGATACCATTTCTACGACGCGAGCGCCAAGTACACGCACCGGTTCGGGAGCGCGGATCGATTATCGATCAGTTATTATCGCGGGGGCGATGAGCTCGACCTGCGCCTGCCGTTCGATTTGTCGCTGGATTTCTCGTCCTGGCTTCGCCCGGCGGACCTTTTCTTCGAGGTGGCTCAGGAGTGGCGGAATCAGTTGGTCAGCGCAAGATACCAGCATCTGTTTTCCGAGCGCCTTTTCGCGACGGGAACAGCGTATCTGTCCACCTACCGGGCACGCGAGAGCACCTTGCTGCGCCCGACGATCTCGGCGGTCATGCAGTCCGACTACCGGGTGGACCTGCGGGACGCGGGGATGAAGCTGGACATTGAATATTTTCAATCCGTTTCCCACCGGATAAAGGTAGGTTTGCAAGCCGGTGTGCGCGATTTTTCCTCATCGCTCGATGCGGTGATCCGCCGCTCGGCGGGAACGGTCGACCGGCATGCGCAGGAAAACGAAGCGGCGGAGCCCGAACTGGCCGTGTATGCGCAGGATGTGTGGCAATTGAACGAGCGCTGGATCATTCATCCGGGAGTGCGCCTGAATGTGTTCGGAGCCGAGTTTCGCACGGATGTCAGCCCGAGCCTCGCGCTTGAGCATGTCATGGATCCCCGGCGGCTTCGCCTGCGGGCCGGCGTCGGCCGGACCATGCAATATCTCCACAGATTGCGCGACCGCTATGCCTTTACGTACGATCTCGTGACTAGCCGCTGGATTCCGGCAAGTGAAGATATTGCGCCGTCTTCCGGGTACCAGGGATCGATGGGGCTCGAGAGCAGGCCCTTGCGGGGGCTGACCCTGCATGGGGATATGTACTGGCGTTATGTAACGGATGTCCTGCTGCCGGAGGATGAGTTTCGCAATAAAAATGAACTGGTGGGGCCGGGGATCGATGTGGGCGAATTGCTCGGGCAGTATGTGAGGGGAGAAGCGCGGGCGTACGGGGTTGAACTTTCCGCAGTCGCCGACCGAGGGCCCTGGTCCGTTCGCCTGAACTATGCAGGGGGAAGATCTCTGACACGCTCGGAGGCGTTGGGAGAAACCTCGTTCCGGCCGTCCCGATATGACGTGCCCCGATCTTTTGGGGCTCTCGTTGCCCGGGAAATCGGGAAATGGCGGGTAACCTCCATTCTGGAGGCGCGCAGCGGCTACCCGACGACGGTGCCTGTGGCGCAGTACGCCATAGGCGATCCGCTCGACGAAACGACCCGGTATTTGTACCGTCCGTTTCTGAACAACGGGCGATTGCCGCCCTATTTCCGGATGGACATAGCCGCGGAGCGCAGCTTCCGGGTGCTGGGCGCGTTCTGGCTTGCCCGTCTGCACCTGTACAACGTGACCAATCGGCGCAATGTAACAGCGCGGCAGTACCTTCCTTCGGAGCAGGGTATGGAGGTGCAGAACCGCCGCGGTCTGCCCATCCTGCCCCTGTTCGAAATCAGGATGCAATTATGAAGCCGCAGGCGATCCATAGCGTGAGGCTGGTGTTTGCAGGCATGCTGTGCGCATGCTTTGCAGCGGCGGGGTGCGATACGGTGGCTCCGGTTGACGAGGCGCAGGTCGTGGTGGAAGGATTCCTCAATTCCGGGCAGCCTCTCCAACCTGTGTTCGTACACCGGACCTTGTCGCCCCGGCAGCCCTACGATGCTGCGCAAGCCGCCGTTTCGGACGCTGCTGTGGAGATGAGGCTGGGGGATAAGTTGGTCCGGTATACGCCGGATCCGGGGCAGTCGGGCCGATATCTGCCCGAGGGAAACGGCGCCGGGGTTGCGGCTGCCGGCGACGTGTTCTCATTCAGCGCGGTCTGGAGGGATGCCGTGGTTGAGGCGAATGGCGTCGTTCCGCCCGAAATAGAAATCCTTGCCGTATCGTTCGAAATCCCGGAGGAACCCGTTTCGGCGGTGCTGCTCGACTCCCTGGCGTTGTCGGACACTCTGGCGACCGGCGCCTACACCGGGTACATATATCCGATCGAGGCCACGATCGAATGGGCTGCGCCGGAGGCGGGATTTTTTCAGGAAGAGTCCTGGGTGCGGGCGCAGTTGCAGCCTTTCACCACGTTTTCTTCTCCCATTGTGGATCTGTTTCTTCGTTCCGACGAGGTGTTCAGAGAGCAAACGCAGGAAATCAGCGCGGAACGCAAGACCTGGACCGGGGTGTATGCCGTCAGCGTACCTGAGGAAGGCGATCCGTTGCCGGAACATGGCCTGCGCGTTTCGCTGGTGCGATCCGGGCCGGATTATGCCCGGTTTGCCGCGAGCAGGGACGATCCCGACCAGCGCGAACCTGTTTCCGGCGTGCAAGGGGGGATCGGCATCTTTGCGGCAGTCTCCGTCGATTCGGTTCATGTGCAGGTGGACAGGACGGGTGGAGCGTTTCCGTCGCCGCAGTGATTCAGACCGGCCATGACGCAGGATATCGAATTCCGGTCGGGAAGCATTACGTTGCTGCGGGCGCTGGACAAATCCCCCGAGCGCGTTTCCGTGCATATTGACGGCCGGTTTGCCTTCTCTCTGCACCAGGATGTGGTCCTCGAATTCGGACTGGCGAAAGGAAAATCGCTCGGCGTCGAGGAGCAGGTGCGGATGGTCCGGCAGGACCTTGTGCTCAAGGCGCGAGTGCTCGCGTTGCGTTATATGGCCTACCGGGACCGGACGGCTGCGGAGGTCCGACGCCGGTTGCGCAAGACATATTCTGAAGAAATCGCAGATGAAGTGGTCGGGGGCCTGCGTGCGTCGGGCCTGCTCGACGATCGGGCATTTGCGGAGGCGTTTGCCGAACGCCGGTTCCGTCAGGAAGGGCATGGCCCCGTACGCGTGCGCGCCGATCTGCTGCGGAAGGGTGTGGCGCCTGCCGTACTGGAGGCTGCACTGGACGCCGTGTTCGTTGAGCAGGATGCCCTTGCGGACCGTGCGGTGGAGGTGGGGAGAACGTGGTGGGAGCGACTGTCGGGAGAGCCGGATCCCATGAAGCGAAAAAAGAAGGTTTGCGATTATCTCGTGCGCCGGGGGTATCCTTTCGATCTGGCGCGCCGTGTGGTGTTTGATCTTGCACGTGAAACGGATCGGCAAGCGTAGCCATGCCGGACGCGGGAACACAAAAAATTGTCTCCGGGTTCACAAGATCGTTATATTTTGCGGTCGGATTTTCCGCAAGGTGAATGCCGTATGCAGGGGGTTGTGCTGTTGTGTGTTGTACCGCCGGCCCCATTGATCACCATCGATATCCTATAAACAAACGTACGCTGAGCACGTGACGAACGACGAGTTGATTGGACGGGACGGCCAGGTAGATATGTATTCGCACCGCGATGAAATCTATTCGAGGCGAGTCCCCGCAGGGAAACGAACCTATTACTTCGATGTCAAGACGACCCGGTCGGGCGAGGATTTCTTCGTAACCATTACGGAGAGCAAACGCGTTTCAGAAACCCGACACGAAAAGCATAAGATCTTCCTCTACAAGGAGGATTTCGGCAAGTTCATCACGGCGCTGCACGATGTCGTGAAGCATGTGGTCGACGAGCGGCTCCCGGGATACGAATTCCGTAATCTGCCGGAGCTTACCAGTATCAACGACCGGGATCATTCCTCGGAAGGCACGAACCGCCGCTAATACGGGCGGAGACGGTCTTGCATGGAAAGCCCTGTCGCTCGAACCGGCAGGGCTTTTGCTGTTACGGGCACGGGGCCCCGGCAGGCGGCGCTGTTCGGTCGCCGCACGCTGAGTCCTTACGCAACCTTTCTCTTCTCATCATGCTTCCTGTCGTACCTTTTTGCGAGCGCCGGGAAAAACTGGAACGCCTTTTCGGTCGCAGCGCCTTGTTCGGCGACCGGATCGATGAGGCGGTACGTCGTATCGTGGAGGAAGTCCGTTCGCGGGGCGATGCGGCGGTCCTCGATTATACGGAACGGTTCGATGGGGTGCGTTCCGCTTCCTTGCGCGTGGATGTTGCTCGTCTTGCCGAGGCCCATGCCCGTTTGGATGATGCGCTGCGCGGTATCCTTGTCGAAGCCGCAGACAACATCCGGCGGTTCCATGAGAAGCAACTTCGGGCGTCCTGGTTCGATACGGAAGAAGACGGCGCCGGACTGGGGCAGCGGTACGTACCGATCGAAAGGGCGGGGGTGTACGTCCCCGGCGGCACGGCGGCGTATCCGTCCAGTGTGCTGATGAATGTCATTCCGGCGCAGGTTGCGGGCGTAGAGCATCTGTACCTCGCATCGCCGCCCGGGCCGGACGGGTTGCCGCACCCGCTTGTGCTCGCGGCGGCCCATGTTCTCGGCGTCGATCACGTATTCGCAGCGGGGGGAGCCCAGGCTATTGCCATGTTTGCTTTCGGGACGGAGACCGTGCCGCGCGTCGACAAGATCACAGGCCCCGGCAACGCCTATGTGGCGACGGCCAAGAAGCAGGTCTACGGCATGGTGGATATCGATTCGGTGGCCGGGCCGAGCGAAATCGTCGTGCTGGCCGACTCGGAGGCTGATCCGCGTTTTGCGGCGGCCGATCTGCTTGCGCAAGCCGAACACGACCCCCGGGCCTCCGCGGTGCTGGTGACTCCGGATGCAGAATTGGCGGAAGCCGTACGCGGCCATGCCGCTGCGATGACGGCAACCTTGCCGCGGCGGGCGATCGTCGAGGCTTCGCTTACCGATTACGGCGCCTGCATCGTGACCGATACGCTGGATCAGGCGGTGGAAGCAGTCAACGAACTGGCACCCGAGCACCTTGAATTGCTTGTGCGGGATCCCGAAGCGCTGCTTCCCCGGATCCGGCATGCGGGCGCTGTCTTTATGGGGCCCTTCTCGCCGGAGCCGGTAGGTGATTATTTTGCCGGTCCGAACCATGTGCTTCCTACCGGCGGCACCGCCCGGTATGCGTCGGCGCTGGGCGTGGAGGACTTTCTGCGCCGGCAGTCCGTCATTGCATGGACGGAAGCGCGGCTGGCAAGAACCGGTGCACGCATCGCCGCGTTTGCGAGAGCGGAGGGGCTGGAGGCGCATGCCCGTGCCGTGGAGGCCCGATTGACAGGAGATATTTCTACACACAGCGCCTCGAACAGGCAAGAGGATGAACAGGCAGATCCGCATGGATGAGCTCGTACGCCGCATTCGTCCGGCTGTCCGCGACCGGCGCCCGTATCTGGTAGGCCTTCCCGAGGAGACCACCGTAAAACTGAACCAGAACGAGAGCCCGTACGATCTCCCGCCCGAGATCAAGGAGGAGGTGCTCCGGGAGTTTGCGCGTATTCCGTTCAACCGGTATCCGGACGAATTTTCGGAGCGGCTGACCCGGACGTTCGCAGCGTATGCCGGATGCGATCCCGATCAGGTCATAACAGGAAATGGCTCCAACGACCTTGCCGGGCTGCTGGCTCTGGCGCTGATCGAGCGCGGTACGCCGGTGGTCCTGCCGCGTCCCATGTTTTCTCTGTATGCGAAGCTGGCGCTTCTCCACGACGGCGATCTTCTCGAAATCCCCTGCCGCGAAGATTTTCGCTTCGATACGGATGCGCTGGTCAAGGCGGCGAAGGAGCGCCGCCCGTCGCTCATTGTGCTTGCGACGCCCAACAATCCCACCGGGCTCGCGATGACGCTCGACGAGATTGCGGCGGTTGCCGACGCCTCGGAGGGATTCGTGGTCGTCGACGAAGCGTATCTGGAATTTTCGGACGAGGGGAGTGCGCTCCGGCTTATGGACGAACGCCCCAACCTCATTCTGCTTCGCACCTTTTCCAAGGCGTGCGGGCTTGCCGGGCTGCGCCTCGGTTTTCTTATAGCCCATCCCGATGTGCTGCAGGAGCTGCGCAAGGCGAGGATGCCGTTCATGATCGATCCGCTGGCCTCCGCGGCGGCGCATATCCTGCTCACCGCGTACCCGGACGTGATCGAGGAGCGCGCCCGTCGTATTCGACAGGACTGTATTGCGATTACTGCTGCTCTTGCAGTAATGGAAGACGTGGAAGTGGTACCGTCCCAAACGAATTTCGTACTATTCCGAACGCCGCAGGACGCAGCGGACCTGAAAGAGCGTTTTCTTCAGGAAGGCGTGCTTGTTCGTTCCATGTCCGGATACCCTGAGTTACAGGGTTTTCTTCGCGTAAACGCCGGAACGGAAGTCGAGAACAAGGCATTTATCACGGCGTTAAAACGTGCGCTGTCGGTATGAAATACGTAAAGGTAGATATCATCGGGCTTTCCACCACTCCTTCGAGTGGGGGTGCCGCCTATGCTCTTGTTCTGGGCGAGGTGGCGGGGGATCGCAGGCTTCCCATTATCATCGGCGCATTCGAGGCGCAGGCCATTGCTCTCGAAATGGAAAAGATTCAGCCGCCGCGGCCCATGACGCACGATCTGTTGCGTGATTCGCTGGAGGCGGTGAAGGCCGAAGTGACCGAAGTCGTCATCGACGAGCTCAGAGAGGGTACGTTCTTCGCCAAGATATGCTATACCCATAACGGGAAGACCGCCCATCTCGATTCCCGTCCGAGCGATGCCGTGGCGCTTGCCGTGCGCATGGATGCTCCCATTTATGTGGCCCCCGATGTAATGCAGGACGCCAGCATACGCCAGGAGAAGGAACCGGCCCCTGTCGCCATGACGCAACTGGAGCGGATGGAGCACCAGCTCGATGCGGCCGTCCAGGAAGAGAATTACGAGAAGGCTGCCGAACTTCGCGACGAAATCAAACGGCTTCAGAGCGAGCGTCAGCAGAATTAGCGCGGCGCCGTATATCGGGTTACGCCGTTCCCATCTTTCGTCCACCGATATGCAGGCGTCCGTAGCGCGTATTCCGTTTACCGACCTGCACGGGTTTTCGGCGCTTTTCCGGGATTACTGCACGAACTACGAAGCCCTTTCGGACTATTTCGCGGGCGACTGGAGCCGCTCCGGGGAACGGGCAAGCGCCGTCGAACGGGCCGCCGCATTCGACCGGGACCGGGATGCACTGGCCGATGCGCTGTTGCGGCAGCATGCGACCTGGGGAGACGGGGAAGCGGCGCGCGCCGGCATCGAGGCGCTGCGGGAGCCGGATACCGCAGCGGTGGTAACCGGCCAGCAGGTGGGCCTGTTTACGGGGCCGATCTATACCATTCTGAAGGCGCTTTCCGCCATCCAGCTGGCCGACCGGCTTGCCGAAGAAACCGGGCGGCGCATCGTGCCGGTGTTCTGGCTGGGGGGCGAAGACCACGATGTGGACGAGATTTCGAGGGTCGTTGCACTGCAAAGCAACCGGCCCGTCGAGTTGCGCTTGCAGGCCGATGAAGCCGGCCTTCCGGGGCCGGCGGGACGCATACGGCCGGGTAACGGGATTACGGACCGCTTGGAGGGGCTTCTTCCCGATACGGATTTCAAGGGGGATGTGCTGCGTATGGTCCGGCAAGCATACGGCGCCGGCGCAACGCTCTCCGAAGGTTTCGCCCGGATGCTCCGGGCACTGTTTCCCTGTCTGGTGATCATCAATCCCGACGACGCGGCCCTGAAACGGCTGGCCGCGCCCCTCTTCGCACGGGAAATCGAGGAAGCCGAGACCGCTGCCGCACTCGTACGCCGCGTTTCGGATGAACTGGGACAGACGTACCATGAGCAGGTGTTCGTGCGTCCGGCCAATCTTTTTCTGCTGAACGAACAGGGGCGCATTCCGCTTGATCTGGATGGCGAGGATTTTGTCGAGCGCGGTACGGGCCGGCGCATGACGCGGGCGGAAGCCCTGGAGTTGTTGCAGCGCGCTCCGGAATCCTTCAGCCCGAATGTGGTGCTTCGCCCTTTGATGCAGGACCTTCTGCTTCCCACGGCGCTGTATGTGGGCGGGCCGGGCGAGATCGCCTACTTTGCGCAGTGCCATCCCCTGTACGAATGGGCGGGCCTTCCCATGCCGCTTATCTATCCCCGTGCTGGCGCCACCTTCCTCGAACCGCATGTAGCGAAGGTGCTGGATACGTACGGGCTCGCCGTGGGGGATTTCGCGGGAGATGCGGACCGGCTTTTTCACCGCGTCGTGGTGGACTCGATGCAAGGGGATATCGAGGAGGCGTTCGACGAGGCCGCCCGGCTTCTGGGCGGGGTGGTCGATCAGGTGCGGGCGCCGCTCCGGGAAGTGGACGGTACGCTGGCGAAGGCCGCCGACGCCACCCAAAAAGCGTTGACGACCGAACTGGCCCGGTTGCGGGCAAAGGCTGTGCGGGCCGAAAAGAAAAAACAGGACCTGGTGCGCGCCCGCCTCGAAAAGGCGCAAGGAAATCTGTATCCGAACGGGGTATTGCAGGAGCGCGAGCTGTCCGTGCTGCATTTTCTCAACAAATACGGCATGGGCTTCGTGGATCTGCTGCGCGAGACGCTCGATACGGATACCGCCGAGCATCAGGTGGTGCGGTTACAGGGAGGCGGGTAGGGTGGTAAACCCTTTGCGTGGTTCAGTGTGTGCCCGAAAGGAACAGGCGCTTCGCGGCAGGGCATTTTACGGATTTGTCGCGTCATTTTGCGCCTGTTCCGTTATGCGGAAAGGATTCAATACGGGCATGGGTTGCGATCCAGGTCTTTCGGTCGTTAGATTAGGCCCATGCGTTCCGTTTTTTGCATCATACTGACGCTTGGCTTATTGACGCTTGCCGCTCCGGTTGCGGCGCAGTCTTCCGGCGACCTGTCTTCCGAAGGCGTGCGGGCCGTCATCGACCAGCTCTTCGACGGCATGCGGGCCGGCGACAGCACGATGGTCCGGGAAACGTTTCACCCGGAGGCGCGCCTGCAGTCCGCGTTCGTGCGCGACGGTCAGCCCGTGTTGAATACAGGCAGCGTGGACGGATTCGTCGAAGCGGTGGGGACCCCACATGACGAAGTGTGGGACGAAAAGATATGGGATGTGGAAATCGCCGTGGACGGCCACCTTGCCCAGGCGTGGATGAACTATGCGTTCTATCTCGGGGAGACGTTCAGCCACTGCGGCGTCAACGCCTTTCATTTTTTCCACGACGGCTCCGCCTGGAAGATTACGCAGATCACCGATACGAGGCGGAGAGAGGGGTGTGAGGTGGAGTGATTACAGGATAGATAGATGGGTCGGGTGTTGCCCGGTTGCATCGTCTCATTCTCCCTTGCGAGCTATCGCCGTTCCGGAATTGCCTGAATGTCTATAGGTCCCAAGGCGAAGTACCACCAGGCCTGAGATAACGCCGGACAGGCCTTCATAAATGTGTTGCTCCCAACCCAGCCATCGCCACAACAGTGCTACGGAAAGCCCAATCACAATAGCTGACAGACTCAAGCGCAATGAAGGCTTCCAGTCCAGGCAGAGAGCGATCAGCAGCGGAGCAAACGCGCTTGCCAGGGCCGACCAGGCCATGATGACCAAACTGAACACACTCTGGCTGTTGATCATTGCGAGGCCCAGCGCCGCCGCCGTGATGGCGATAGTCGTTCCCTTGATGAGCAGCGTACGCTCTATCCGACGGGGCAGCAGGTCGTGCGTTATCGCGGCCGAACAACTCAGTATCAGTGAATCCGCCGTGGACATGGCGGCGGCAAAGATACCGGCCAGAATCAGTCCCACCAGAGCCGGGTTTAGCATATCCACGGCCATGGTCGGCAGCGCCAATTCAGCATCGAAAGCAGGGACGTCACTCAGGTAAATACGTGAGAGGAGCCCCACGGAGGTGGCCAGAAAGTGGAAGACGGTGAACCACAGGTAGTACCAGGTTCTCGCTCGGTGCATGTGTTCGGAACTGTCCAGGGTCATAAAACGGATCATCACATGAGGCTGGCCGATCACCGACAGACCGGCGAACATCCAACCCAGGATGAATAGCACCGTACCCGCCGCCCCGGGTAACAGCAGGTTGCCGGGAAACCAGTCGGTGTAACCCGGAATACCGCCCATGGCGGAGAGCGCTGCATTGAAACCTCCTAAAGATTCGGTCGCCACGAAAAACAGTACGCCCATGGCGACGATCATGACGGTGGATTGAGCCGCGTCTGTCCAGATGGATGCGCGAATACCACCGGCAAAGCAGTAAACGGTGATCAGCACGGCCCCCAATATGGCGCCGGTGGACTGTGGCCAACCAAAGAACACATGCAGCGCCTTGGAGCCTGCGACCAGTTGTGCGCTGGCGTAAGCCAGCATGAACAGCAGCGATACCGCGCCGATGACACGTTGCAGCCAGTCGTGCGGCGCCCCATACCAGTTGGCCAATACACCGGCATAACTTACCTCGCCGGTGCGTGACGTGGCCGCCCGCAGCCTGCTGTGGACAAAGAGAGAGCTCAGGAAGTCTCCCGCGATCCAACCGAACATCAACCAGAATGCGGGGAAGCCAGTGGCATAGGTGTAGCCGATGACACCGATGAACATGAAGCCACTGTTGTTGGTCGCCACGGCGGAGAGCCCCACCAGCCATGGCTTTACGCTGCTGCCAGCCAGGTAGTAGTCATGCCGGGTGCCGCGGCTGAGCCACGCGGAAGACACCCCGATGAGGGTGAAAAAAAGCAGGAAGCCGACAAAAGAAGCGATCATCTATGTCGCAACAGCCGGGAAGTCTGCGCCGAAAAGATGCCCCTCGATCCGCCCGAGACGGGCGTTGATCTCGCTCAGTTCCTTGTAGACCTCCGCCCGGAGGTCGCTGATTTCCACCCTGATACTGGCGATTTCTTCCCGGACTTCTGCCCGGAGATCGCTGATTTCTACTCTGACACTGGCGATTTCTCCCCGGACCTCTCCCCGAAGATCGCCGATTTCTCCCCGAAGATCACCGATTTGTCCCTGGAGCTCGGCGATCTGCCTGTGCAGCTCGGCAAGCGACTTGATCATCCAGGCGATCAGGCCGGCGAGCGCTACGGCCACGGACGATATGAGAACGAGGTCGAAATCCATGCTCGATACGATTAGGGAACGCTTGCAAGGTATACATCCCTTTCCTGCTCCGCAAGGCCCGATCCGGATCGTTGCAACATTGTTACAATTTGCCTGCGCTTTACTTTACACGCTGTGTCGCCCGCGACATCCACGCTACGCCTCCGCCGTGCCCCCACCACGCCGGCGCAACTCCCGCACACTCCCTTCTCCCCCAAACCACCCCTTCCGAACCCTTTCACCCCTCAGAGAGTATCTACCCGCTTTGACCGATATTTTCTTCACCGAGGGCAGGCATGGCCGGATATCCCTTCGCCGAAATAGAACGGAAATGGCGGCAGTACTGGGACGAAGAACAGACCTTTCGGACTCCCGACGAGCCGGATCCGGATAAGGAGAAGTTCTACATCCTGGACATGTTTCCGTATCCGAGCGGAACGGGTCTGCACGTAGGGCACCCCGAGGGGTATACGGCAACCGACATCCTTGCGCGCTACAAGCGCATGAAGGGGTTCAATGTGCTGCATCCGATCGGCTGGGACGCCTTCGGCCTGCCCGCCGAGCAGTACGCGGTGAAGACGAACACCCACCCGCGCATCACCACGGAAGCGAACATCGTGCGTTTCCGCGAGCAACTCAAGATGCTCGGCTTTTCGTACGACTGGGGGCGCGAGGTTGATACGACCTCTCCGGATTACTTCCGGTGGACCCAGTGGATATTTCTCAAGCTGTACGAAAAGGGGCTGGCGTTCCAGAGCGAGGTGCCCGTCTGGTGGTGCCCGGAACTGGGCACGACACTGGCCAACGAAGAGGTGGTGGACGGGAAGTCCGAAGTGGGCGGCTACGACTGCGTGCGCCGGCCCCTGCGCCAGTGGATGCTGCGCATCACGGAGTATGCGGAGCAGTTGCTCGAGGGGCTCGACGAACTCGACTGGCCCGAGAGCACCAAGGAAATGCAGCGCAACTGGATCGGCAAGTCCGAGGGCGCCGAAGTGGATTTTCCCGTGTGCGATTTTCCGGACGAGAAGATCCGCGTATTCACGACCCGCCCGGATACGCTGTTCGGGGCCACCTATATGGTGCTGGCGCCGGAGCATCCCCTTGTGGCGAAGGTCACGACGCCCGACCGTCTCGACGAGGTTACGGCCTATGTCAGGGAGGCATCCGGCAAGAGCGATCTGGAGCGCGCCGAACTGCAGCACGACAAGACAGGCGTGTTTACCGGTGGATTCGCCCTCAATCCGGTGGACGGGGAGCGCGTTCCCATCTGGATCGCGGACTACGTCCTGATTTCCTACGGCACGGGCGCCATCATGGCCGTGCCCGCCCACGACGAACGCGACTATGATTTCGCGAAAACTTTCGACCTGCCGATCCGGGAGGTCGTTTCAGGCGGCGACATCGCAAAGGAGGCCTGGACAGGGGACGGCGTACTTGTCAATTCCTCCAGCGAGCACAGGGCGATCCCGGGCGTTGCCGAGCGGGGCGTGTCCATCGACGGATTGCATGTGGACGCCGCCATAAGGAAAATGATCGACTGGCTGGAGGCGAACGACTGCGGGTGCGGGAAGGTCAATTACAAACTGCGCGACTGGCTGTTCAGCCGCCAGCGCTACTGGGGCGAGCCGTTTCCGCTGATTTTCGTGGACGGCGTCCCGAAACCGCTCCCGGAGGATGCGCTGCCTGTGACCCTGCCCGACATTGCGGATTTCCGGCCTTCCGGGCATGTGGAAGGCCCGTTGGCGACGGCCACCGAATGGGTCGATACGGTCGACCCCGAAACGGGCGCGCCGGCCCGCAGGGAGACGAATACCATGCCGCAGTGGGCCGGGTCGTGCTGGTATTTTCTGCGCTTCATCGATCCGCACAACGACCGCATGCTGATCGATCCGGAAAAAGAGCGGTACTGGATGCCGGTCGATCTTTACATCGGCGGGGCGGAACATGCCGTGCTGCACCTGCTGTATGCGCGGTTCTGGCACAAGGTGCTCTACGACGCCGGGGTGGTCAGCACGCCCGAACCGTTCAGGAGGCTCATACATCAGGGAATGATCCTCGGCGAAATGGAGTATACGGTCGCCGGGCAGCGCGTGGACGAATCGGAGGTGCGGAAAGAAGGGGAGGGGTTTGTGCTCAGGAGCGATCCTTCGGTTCCGGCCGAGGCCCATGCCCACAAGATGAGCAAGAGTCGGGGCAATGTGATCAATCCGGAAGACGTGGTGCAGCAGTACGGGGCGGATTCGCTCCGCCTGTACGAGATGTTCATGGGGCCGCTGGAACAGGTGAAGCCCTGGAGCATGCGCGGCGTCGAGGGCGTACATCGCTTTTTGAACCGGGTGTGGCGTCTCCTGATCGACGATGAGACGGGCGCCCTGCAGGGCCGTGTGAACGGGGTCGCCGCGTCGAAGGAGCAGTTGCGCGTGTTGCACCGGACCATTGCAAAGGTCACCGCCGACATCGAGCGGCTGCACTTCAACACGGCCATTGCCGCCATGATGGAGTTTGTCAATGTCGCGTACAAGTGGGACGCGGTGCCTGAGGACGTGGCCCGCGCGTTCGTGCTTCTGCTGAGTCCTTTCGCCCCGCATCTCGGCGAGGAACTCTGGCGCAGGCTGGGAGGAGAACACACGCTGGCCTATGAATCCTGGCCGGAACTCGTGCAGGAATACCTGCATGAGGATTCCGTAGAGATAGCGGTGCAGGTAAACGGGAAGATACGGGCGACGATTACCGTGGCGCAGGACGCCGCAAAGGATGCGGTGCTGGAGACGGCCCGCATGGAGGACAATGTGGCGAAGCATATCGGGCAAGGCGCCGTAAAGCGAGAGGTATACGTTCCCGGCCGCATCGTAAACTTCGTGGTGTAACATGGCTTCCGGTGCTGCTTCCATAACGCCTCCACTGGACGTGCTTGCCTTTGGCGCGCATCCCGACGATGTGGAATTGTGCGCGGGCGGGACGATCTGCACGCTCACGAAGCAGGGATACCGCGTCGGCGTGGCGGACCTGACGCGGGGCGAGCTGGGCACCCGGGGGACGCCGGAACTGCGCGCCGAAGAAGCGGCCCGGGCTTCGGAAATCATGCAATTGACGGTCCGCGAGAACCTTGGCCTTCCTGACGGGAACATCGCCAACACGCCCGGGAACCGTCTTCCCGTCATCCGTGCGCTGCGGACCTGGCGCCCGCATATCGTGCTGATCGGCGGGCCGGAGTGCCGGCATCCCGACCATGGCGCCGGAGCCCGCCTGTGCGCCGACGCCTGCTTTTATTCGGGGCTGCAGGGCATCCCGACCGAGGACGACGAGGGGGCGCCGCAGCTTCCCTGGCGCCCGCAGCATGTGCTGCACTACATGCATATCGTCGAGTTCGAACCCACGTTCGTGGTGGATGTGACGGACGTTTGGGAACAGCGGCTCGAAGCGCTGGGAGCGTTCCGTTCGCAATTTTACAACCCCGGCTACGAGGCGGGGTCCGGCGAACCGGAGACCTTCGTATCGAACAAGGGATTTCTGGACTGGATACAGGCCCGGGCGAGAACCTTCGGTCACCGGATCGGGGTTGAATACGGGGAACCGTTCCTGTACCGCCACGGTCCGGTCGGCGTGAGCGACCTCATGCGCACGCTCGACAACAGGAAACAATTCCGGTAAACGCAATCCCGCATGTACGAACGATGGCCGAACTGAAAACCAGAAAGAACGACCGGAGCGTGGATGGTTTTATCGCATCCCTCGACGATGAGCGGAAGCGGCGCGAGAGCCATACGCTTGTTGCCCTGATGCGGGACATTACCGGGTACGAACCCGCCATGTGGGGAGAAAATATCGTTGGTTTCGGGAGTTACCTGTTCAAATATGCCAGCGGGCGGGAGATCGACTGGATGCTGACCGGATTCTCGCCGCGCAAGCGGGCCTTTTCCATCTACGTCATGACCGGATTTGACGGGCAGGACGAGATTATGGGCGCGTTGGGCAAGCACAAGACGGGCAAATCGTGCCTGTACGTAAACAAACTCGACGATATCGACATGGATGCGTTACGGAAATTGCTGCAAGCCTCTGTGAGGCATCTGGTCGAGAAATATGGTCCTGCCCAGCCTGCGGATGTGTCCGGTCCTGTCCGGATTGACTGACAGGCCCCTCCGGAGGTATATTAGCCCTTCGCCATACGCATTCCGCACAGGGCCGCGGAAGTCCTGTTTTAACGGCTTTTGCCGTGCAATGCACCGGTTCTCACTCCCTTCGCCATGCCTGATACAAGCGATTTTCGCAACGGCCTTACCCTCGTCCGGAACGGCGACCTGTGGACGATTCTGGAGTTCCAGCACGTAAAGCCCGGCAAGGGAGGCGCCTTCGTGCGCTCCAAACTGAGACAGGTTCGCTCCGGCAAAATCGTGGATCACACGTTTCGCGCCGGCGAGAAAGTGCAAACCGCCCGCATCGAGCGCCGCCCGCACCAGTTTCTGTATCAGGACGACTTGGGTCTTCATATGATGAATGCGCAGACCTACGAACAGTTTTCGTTGCCGGCGGATCGTGTGGAGGGACGGGATTTCCTTATAGAGGGCACCACCGTGGATATTCTGTTTCATGCCGAGGCCGAAGAACCGCTCAACGTCGAGTTGCCCGGAAAGGTCGATCTTGCCGTGGTCGATACGGATCCGGGCGTGCGCGGCGACACGGCTACCGGCGGCACCAAACCGGCCATCATGGAGAGCGGCGCCGTCGTGCTGGTTCCTCTTTTCATCGACGAGGGGGATGTCATTACCGTCAACACGCAGACCGGCGAATACGTAACGCGCGCGGCCACGGCGGAAAAGGCCTGACCAACTGTTTCCGAACCCCGATTTTTCCGAGTACTGTCCACTGAATCCGATCCTTGCTACCAGGTGCATATGGATCTTTCCCTGATCAGAAAGCTGCTTAAAATCGTCCGGGACAGCGGCGTCGCCGAAGTCGAGATTACGGAAGACGATTTCAAGGTGGTTGTCCGTACGCAGCCCCCTGCCGCACCGGCGCCTTCCGCGCCGCCGCCGGTCTATTCTGCGTATGCAGCGCCTCCTCCGGCCGCCTATGCGCCGCCTCCGGCGCCTGCTCCTGCGCCTTCTGCTCCCCCGGCGCAGCCCGCGCCGGTTGCTCCGGCGCCCGAACCGCCTCCATCGCAGGAAGCGGTGGCTGAGAACCAGCTGGCCGCCAGCCGGAACGGCACGGTCGTCAAGGCGCCCATCGTGGGCACCTTTTACCGGGCTCCGGCGCCCGGCGAAGCACCGTTCGTGGAGGTGGGGGATATCGTGCGCGCAGGGGATACGCTGTGTATTATCGAGGCGATGAAACTCATGAACGAGATCGAGAGCGAGGTGGACGGCAAGGTGGCGGAGATTCTGGTCGATGACGCGTTGCCGGTCGAGTACGATCACCCCCTCTTTTTGATAGAAACCTGACAACTGCCGGGCAGGTCGATCCCGTTTCCGTCGTGATCAAGAAGGTGCTCATCGCCAACCGCGGAGAAATCGCGCTCCGCATCATTCGAACCTGCCAGGAAATGGGGCTTCGGACGGTGGCCGTGTATTCTACGGCAGACCGGGACGCCCTGCATGTTCGATTTGCGGACGAAGCGGTGTGTATCGGCCCGCCTCCTTCCCGGGAAAGTTACCTGCGCCCCGACCGGATCATTGCCGCCGTGGAAGTGACGGGGGCGGACGCCGTACATCCCGGCTACGGATTTCTTGCGGAGAATGCCGATTTCAGCGCGATCTGCGAAGATCACGGGGTGATTTTCATCGGGCCGAAAGCGGGGACCATTGCCCTGATGGGGAACAAGAGTTCGGCCAAGGAGGCCATGCGGGACGCGGGCGTGCCGGTGGTGCCGGGTTCCGACGGGGCCGTGCCCGACGCGCGCGCCGGCAAGAAGATCGCCGACGACATCGGGTATCCGGTCATGGTCAAGGCGTCCGCCGGCGGCGGCGGGCGCGGCATGCGGATTGTTCGCGAAGCCGGCGACTTCACGCGCCAGTTTTCGGCAGCGAGCGCCGAATCCGAGGCTGCCTTCGGCAGCGGCGAATTGTATATCGAAAAATATGTGGACGGCCCGCGCCACGTGGAAATCCAGGTGTTCGGAGACGGCAAGGGGCATGTGGTGCATTTCGGCGAACGGGAATGCTCCATCCAGCGGCGGCATCAGAAACTGGTCGAGGAATCTCCTTCCCCCGCAGTCGATGCGGAGCTGAGGGCCCGCATGGGCGCCGCGGCGGTGCTTGGGGCGGAGGCCGTAGCCTATGCCGGCGCCGGGACCGTGGAGTTTCTCCTCGATGCTTCCGGCGATTTTTATTTCATGGAGATGAACACGCGCATCCAGGTGGAGCATCCGGCCACGGAAGAGGTCACCGGCGCCGACCTGATCGAACTCCAGATTCGCATTGCGATGGGCGAAGGGATTCCGGAAAAGGAAGTTCCGATGACGGGCCATGCCATAGAGTGCCGGATCAATGCCGAGGATCCGTTCAATGATTTCCGTCCTTCGCCGGGCGTCGTGACCGCGTTTCATACCCCGGGCGGGCAGGGCGTTCGCGTGGATACGCATGCGTATGCCGGGTATACCATTCCCCCGTACTACGACTCCATGATCGCCAAACTCATCGTGTATGCCAGGACCCGTCCGCTCGCGATCCGGAAAATGATGCGCGCGCTCGACGAATTCGTGATTGAAGGCGTACATACCACGATCCCGTTCCATCGCCGGCTTATGGAAGATCCCTCTTTCCAGGCGGGCGAGTTTACCACGGCGTTTCTCGATACCTTCGATCTGGCGCCTGCGGAAGCGGAAGTCTGACGTTTTTTGCCGCATTAGCATCACAGTTTCCATGAAATACCCTGCCGACCTTCTCTACACGAAAGACCACGAGTGGATACGCATCGAGGATGACGGCGCGTCGGCGACCGTAGGCGTTACGGACTTTGCGCAAGACGAACTCGGGGATGTCGTGTTTGTCGAACTGCAACCGCCCGGTTCGGAGATTGCCCGGGACGAGCCGTTCGGCGCCGTCGAGGCGGTTAAAACCGTGTCCGATGTGTATATGCCTCTGTCGGGCCGCATCCTGGAAATCAATGAGGAGCTGGAGGCGCACCCGGACTATGTCAACACCGATCCGTACGGGAAAGGCTGGATGATTCGCATTGCGCTCGCCGATGGCGCAGAGACGGGGGAATTGCTTTCCTCGGACGATTACGAACGCATGACCGGATAGGCCGCGCAAGATGCACGAACGCATCATCATTCTGGATTTCGGGAGCCAGTATACGCAGCTCATTGCACGGCGCGTACGCGAGGCGGGCGTGTATTCCGAAATTCATCCCTGCACCAAACCTGCGGAAGAAATCCGGGCGATGAACCCGCAAGGGATCATCTTGTCGGGAGGTCCCTGCTCCGTATTCGATGAAGGAGCGCCCCAACTGGACGCCGCTTTCCTCGAAATGACGCGGAGCGACGGGTCGCCGATGCCGGTGCTCGGCATTTGTTACGGCCTTCAGGCCATGGCCCGCCTTGAGGGAGGAGAGGTTGCTCCGGCCGAGCGCCGCGAATTCGGGCGCGCTCATTTGCATATCGACGATGCCTCGGGACTTTTCCAGGGCGTATCCGACGGCTCCATCGTCTGGATGAGCCACGGCGACCACCTGACCCGCCTGCCGTCGAATTACCGGGTGATCGCCCATACCGGCAATGCGCCGATTGCGGCGGTAGCGTCCGACCGGCTCCCCCACTACGGCGTACAGTTTCATCCCGAAGTGGTGCATACGGCCGCCGGGCGCCTGCTCATCGAAAACTTCGCCATGGGCATCTGCGGGTGCCGGGGCGACTGGACGCGGGCCTCCTTCGTGGACGAGAAGAAGCGGGAGATACGGGAGACCGTCGGCGATGCCCATGTGATTCTCGGTCTGTCCGGGGGCGTGGATTCTTCGGTGGCCGCCGTGTTGCTGCACGAGGCGATCGGTGACCGGCTCACCTGTATTTATGTGAACAACGGGGTGCTTCGGAAAGGCGAATGGGAGGAGGTACAAGCTGTTTTCCGGGATCATTTTCACCTGCGCCTGAAGGCCGTGGACGCCACCGATCTGTTTCTGGACCGTCTGGCGGGCGTCTCCGATCCGGAAGAAAAGCGCAAAATCATCGGCAATGCGTTCGTGGAAGTATTCGACCGCGCAGCCCACGAAATTGCGGAAGAGGCGGGCGATCATCCTGCATTTCTGGCCCAGGGGACCCTGTATCCGGACGTCATCGAGAGCGTTTCGTTCAAGGGGCCGTCGGCCACGATCAAAACGCACCACAACGTGGGGGGCTTGCCCGAGAAACACAATTTCGAAGTGATCGAGCCTTTCCGGGAGCTCTTCAAGGACGAGGTGCGCGAGATAGGCCGCCTGCTTGGCCTCCCGGAACTTATCGTCGGGCGGCATCCTTTTCCGGGCCCCGGCCTGGCTGTGCGGATCGTCGGTCCGGTGACGCGGGAGTCTCTCGCCATACTGCGCGAGGCCGACGCCATTTTTATCGAGGAGC
This sequence comes from Bacteroidetes bacterium SB0662_bin_6, assembly GCA_009839485.1. NCBI lineage: Bacteria > Pseudomonadati > Bacteroidota > Bacteroidetes bacterium SB0662_bin_6. Next base: position 4,550 of record VXPQ01000011.1, on the reverse strand, counting down.
TTCGTTTGAGCGGTCTGTACGATACGGTATGGCAGGCCTTTGCGGTGCTGCTGCCCGTGCAGACGGTGGGCGTCATGGGGGACGAACGCACCTATGAAAACGTGTGCGCGCTCCGTGCAGTCACCAGCGTGGACGGCATGACAGCGGACTGGGCGCGTCTTCCGGGCGATTTTCTGGCGCATGTGTCCAACCGGATCGTGAATGAGATCCGAGGAGTCAACCGGGCCGTATACGACATCAGTTCCAAACCCCCGGCAACGATCGAGTGGGAATAATGAGACGATTCGCGATGCAGGGTCTGATGCGCACGTTGCTTTTCATGGCGGTGTGGTATGCCTGTTTGGCGGCGGCGCCTGGCCTTGCGTTTGCCCAGGATGCCCCGCCTGTTGCCGATGTGCCTGAAATCGAGGATGCGGAGCGGATGTTCGAGGATGCCCTCGAAGCATTCGAACAGGGCGAATATGCGCTGGCCGGCCGGCTGTTCGGGGTTGTCCGATCGGCGTACGACCTGCATCGGAAGACCACGGCGGCCTTGCTTATGGAAGCGAAAGCGCTCTACCGGGAGGGGCGTTTCGAAGAGGTCATGGAGCACGCCGACCTCCTCGAGTCGGAATTTCCGTCGAGCGGCTACGTCGACGCAGCCCGGCGTCTCCGGGAGATGGCCGAAGAAGGGTTGGAACGCGACATTCCGCTGCCGCGCGATCTGGGCATTCTTTTGCCGCTGGACGGCAATGATGCCCCGCTTTCCCAGGCCCTTTTTACCGGGGTGCGCATCGCCGTGGACGAGCATAATGCGCAGCATCCCGACCGCCCCGTGCGCATGATTTTCCGAAACACAGGCGTCGATTCGGTCCGTGCTACGGGTGCTGTCGAGGAAATAGCCCTCCTTGGGGTGCAGGCGATCATCGGTCCGCTCTACAGCAGCGAGGCGGTGGCTTCCGCCGGGGCGGCGGAGCGGGCCGGGGTGGTGCTGGTTGCGCCTCTTGCCACCGATGAGCGCGTGTCGGGCGGGAAGCGCTACGTTTTTCAGGCGAATCCCACCATCGTCATGCGCGGGCGGCTCATGGCCCGCTTTGCCGCGAGGAGCCTGCGGCTGGACGATTTCGGAGTCATAGCCGAACGGGACCGCGACGGCATCAGCGAACGCATGGCGCAGGGATTTCTTGAGGAGGCGGTGCTGGAGGGAAGGACCGTGCGGTACGATACGCTGCTGGCTTCGCAAACGGCCTGGAGCCGCTTGTCCGAAACGCTGCCCCGGGACACGATTCTGAGCGCGAGCGCCGTCTACATGCCGATCGTTTCGGGAGAGAGCGTGGCCCGCATCGATGCAGCGATGGGAAGTTTCGAAAGCATGGGTCTCGGCGAGCGGATCCGCGTACTCGGAAACGGGGACTGGCGGCTTGCTCCGAATACGATGCGGGCCTCCCGGTACGCCACGACCTACGCCGACGATTTTTACGTGGACGGGGATGATCCTGCCCTGCAGGCATTTGCGGCGCGGTACCGCGAGCTTTCGGATGCGGAGCCGGAAGGGCGCCTTGCGATCACCGGGTACGATGTGGCCCGCTTTCTGCTTCCGCTTCTCGTGGATGATTCCGAAGAAGCGCTGGCGGATCGCGTGCGTGCGGCGCCGCTCCGGGAAGGACTGGGTACGCGCATCGACTTCGAGGGGGGCAACGTCAACGCGGCCATGTTCTGGTTCAGGTATCAGGACGGGATGGTGCGGCGGCTGAGGTAGGCGCGGGCGAAACGCCGCAGTCCGCTGTGCGCCGGCGGCAGGAACAGCAGGAGCAGGCGAAGGTACATACTTTCAGCCTTTTCCCGGCGCGTTTCGCGCGCTTTCCCTGTTCCCTGTGTACGTATTCACGCCGCTGATTATGTCCTGGTCCTTGCGCCCGTTTCTGCCTGTCGTATTGTTACTTACGGCGATTGCGCTGTCTGCGTGCGCCGGTGCGGGGCGCATCCGGTACGATTCCCCGGAAGATGCCTATACCAAGGGCCTGCGCCTGTTTGAGGAAGGGAGATACGATCGCTCCGTTCCGTTTTTCCAGGGCGTTTTCGATTACGGGCGGACCTCCGAGGTGGCTGCCGATGCGCAACTCCACCTTGCGCGGGCCCATTTTGAAAGCCGCGATTATATTCTGGCTGCTTCCGAATATTCGCGGTTCGTGAATACCTATCGGACCCACGAAAATGTAGAGGCGGCCGCGTTCGAGCGGGCTGTATCGTACTATCATCTTTCTCCGCAGTACGCCCTCGATCAAACCAATACCCGCCAGGCGATCACGTACCTGCAACTGTTTCTGGATCAGTTTCCCGATTCCGATTTGAAGGAGGAGGCGGAAGATCACCTGAAAGTCTTGCGGGAGAAGCTGGCGCAGAAGGGATACGAGTCGGCCGGCCTGTACGAGCGCCGGGGCATCTATGAGGCGGCGGCGCTTTCGTATGAACGGGTCTTCGATACGTATCCGGATACCCGGTGGGCCGACGATGCGCTGCTGGGAGCGATGCGCTCGTATATGGCGTTCGCCGATTTGAGTATCGAATCGCGTCAGCCGGAGCGGCTCCAGTTGGCGATCGACAATTATACCCGCCTCATCGAGCTTTTCCGCGACAGCCCGGTTGCGAAGGAAGCGGAGACGCTTTACGAAGAGGCTTCCGGGCGGCTTGCCGAACTTGCAATTACTAATTGAGCCTTAGGTGGCCGGATCCGCAACGGAAAGCGTGCTGCGCATCGGTGTTTTTGGGGGGACCTTCAATCCGCCGCACAGGGGGCATCTTCGTCTGGCGGAGATGGTGCGCGAGCGATTCGGCCTGGATCGCGTGCTCTGGATTCCGAACAGCCGTTCTCCTTTCAAGACCGGTGAGGAACTGGCCGATGCCGCGGACCGCCTTGCAATGGTTCGCGCCGCCACGGCGGGAAACGCCGCTTTTTCGGTCTCGGAAATCGAGACACGACAAGGGGGTACCTCGTATACGGTGGAAACGCTGCGAAAGTTACAGGAGGCGCATCCCGGCGCGGCCTTTCGCCTGATGGTAGGGAGCGATCAACTGCCCGGATTTTCCCGGTGGCGCGAGCCGGAAGAGATCGTCCGCCGCGCGCCGCTCATCGTGTTTCCGCGCGCGGGGTACGAGCAGGCGGCGGTCCCGGAAGGATTCGGAAAGTATGTGGAATTTGCCGACACGCCTCTGATCGAGCTGTCCGGTACGAACATACGGGAACGCATCCGGACCGGGCGGTCCGTCCGGGAGATGGTTCCCCCGGCGGTGCTTGAAATCATAGCGAAGCGGGGGTTGTATCGGTAGGGGTGGGACCTCCGTTTTTTTCGGACAGATTCCCGGGTACGTGGTATATCCGGCGGCGGTTTTTTTATTTTACCGGCAACACGCTGCCCGCTCGCTTGACAATCGCATGTCCAACGATGTATTCTGCGGGCGCAAAACGCTGCGCAAAGCAGCGTGCACAGGACACATCGATATCTGTCCGGTTTTCGTAACCACTTTCTTTTCGTTTTTCACGTACTACAAGGCAACATTATGGCGCTTACCTACTCGATAATGAAGGAGCTCGGATCGTCGGCTCCGCCCTTCGATCTGCCCGCTGCGAACCCCTCTGCGGACGGCCTTTCCGGCGACCGCCGGAGCCTTGACCAGTATGATGCGGCGGCGCTTGTCATCGTCTTTACCTGCAACCATTGCCCGTTCGCGAAGCATGTCGAGGATGCGCTGATCCGATCTGCCGCTGCCTGGGCGGACAAGGATGTACAGTTCGTACTCATCAGCGCAAACGACGCAAGGGGGTACCCGGAAGATTCTTTCGATGCGATGGCGGCGCGGGCCGCTGCAAAGGGGTATCCGTTTCCCTACCTGTACGACGAATCGCAGGAGGTCGCCAAGGCGTACGGCGCGGTATGCACGCCCGATCTGTTCGTGTACGACCGGGACAGGAAACTGGTCTACCGGGGGCGCTACGACGAAACCCGCCCCGACATGGGGGTCGCGACGGGCAAGGATCTGCACGATGCGCTCGACCTTTTGCTTTCGTCCGGAGAGGTTCTGGCCGAGCAGGTTCCTTCCATAGGATGCGATATCAAGTGGAAACCCGGCAACAGGCCCGCCTGATCGATCGCCTTGGGATACTCTGATTAGGTCCACAAAGCTCAGAGGCTGCGAGGGGTGCGCTGGCAAGGAATGACGAAGCAATGTGGCAGGCCCCACATAATGAGGAATGACACGGCCAGCGCACCCCTCGCAGCCTCCCGAAGGGCGCTTCACGTCCGCGGCGCTCTGGAACCACAATGTTTTCAGCCGATTTCAACGATGGAATCATGATATCCTTTACGCGCGAACGTGAAGCGCTGAGCGAAGTGGTTTTGATCAGAGTATCCCTTTGTAGTACCCGGTGATTCCGTGGAGTGGATTGTCCTTTTACCCCCCGTCATTGCTATTTCCCTGGCATTGTGGAGCCGTCGGGTGTACCTGTCCCTGCTGGCGGGATTATGGGTGGGGACCATCATCCTTGCGGGGTGGGATCCGGTGCGGGGCCTGGG
>VXPQ01000010.1 GCA_009839485.1 Bacteroidetes bacterium SB0662_bin_6 | reverse complement strand
GCAGCGCCGGCGCCGAGTACCACTACATCGCGAGCATGACGACATCGGCTTCGGGCGCGCCACGGATGGCGAGAAGAAGAGTGACCGTCAGGGTGACGGACGCAGAAGAGGGGATACCGCAAGGGATTGCGGACGTGAACGCATCGGCGAGTATGAGCGGTTTGAGCTGCCCGGAACCGTATGTAGCGTTTGTGGGCGACCCGCCTCTCACGATCGGGTGTTCGGGTCGGGAGTCGGAGGTACAAAGTGTTGAGTGGATTAACAGGGATCCGCTGTCGAACCACACGGCCGCTTTGACTTCCACATCCGTACGTTATCCCGTATTCCACGTTGCGGCTTCCCTGCCCAGAGAGGTGGAAGCCGTGCGATGGGACTACTACGTGATTTTTCGGCTTCATGAGGGCGGAGAAGTTCGCAAGTCGGTGAGGGTGACCGAGTTAAACAGGGCTAATCTCCGGTGTTCCTGGCCCAATGTACAAGAGGGAGACGACGATATTCAGTTTGACTGTGAGGTGACGGATGGTCCTTCGGGCGTCGAGGAGTACACGTACGCATGGGAGGCAAGGAGCGATACGCCGAACACGGATCTGCTGGTAGACGGCACGGACACGCCCACTCCGACGTTTTCCGTGCCGGACGATATAGACGAGGACAAAAACTACCGGTACTCGCTCATCGCATCGGCCACAGGTTTTCATCCTGCAAAAGCGATAATGTTGGTTAGGGTGCGGGACAGGTCCGATATCGCTGTCGCGTGCGGAGGGCCCTATGAAGTAGCCGAAGGGGGTGAGGACATTGAACTGAAATGCGAGGCGTCCGGTTCGCCAGGGGGCAATTATACATGGAATTGGACAGGAGCGAATACATCGTTCCTGAGCGACGACGAAGTCGCCGATCCCACGTTCACCTCCCCGGACGATATAACCGGGCATCAGGTCTATACGTACACGGTAACGGCTTCGGCGGACGATGCGGCCGCTGGCTCCGCCGAGGTGACGGTGCGGGTGAAGGATACGGATATACCGGATCCCGTTATCACATGCAACGATCCCGATCCGGTGTACGAAGGTACAGCCGATTTTACGCTGGACTGTTCGGTAGAACACGAGCCGTCGGATCCTATGTACGCATGGACGGCCCGCGGCAGTACGCTGGACACGAGTCTGTTGACTTCCGGTAGGGACGGTCTCACTCCGACATTTTCCGTACCGGACGATATAGATGAGCCGGGCGGAGCGGATAAGAACTACGAATACAGGGTGGCGCTGGCCTCGTCTTCGATGTTCAATCTGGTCACCGCCGATGTCACTGTCGCGGTGCGGGAGAAGCCTGATATCACGGTCGCATGCGAAGACAACTCCTACGATGTGGACGAGGGCGACGCCAACTTTGATTTTGATTGTTCAGCGTCTGGTGCACCGGGAGATAATCCGGACTATACGTGGTCATGGTCACCGACCGACGGCCTGATGGGCCACGATACGGCTACGCCCACGTTCGCTGTGCCGGACGATGTAGATCAGGATACGACATATACGTACACGGTAACCGCGAGGGCGGCGAATGCAGAAGACGGTACTGCCGAGGTAACCGTGACGGTGAAGGACACGGTCACGCTTGCGCCTGTTATCACATGTATAGACGCCGAGGTATACGAGGCCACGGACGACTTTACGCTCAACTGTACGGTGGAGAACGAGCCGTCGGACGCTACGTATTCGTGGGCGGCTCGGGGCGATACGCAGGATACGAGCCTGTTGACAAGCGGGACGAGCAGTCTGACGCCAACGTTCGCTGTGCCGGACGATATACCGGGGCCGTTCCACTCCAACGAGCACGACGACTACAAGGAGACCTTCGAATATACGGTGACGCTTTCGGCTTCGGGTATCCTCGACGTCACCGGGAATGTTAAGGTGACGGTGAGAGAGAGGCATAATATTCGCTTCTGTTACGTCGACCTTTCTAACAACTGCTACTCCGCATATGGGCATTACGCCTCTAATCATTATACAGTGTGGGAAGGTGCGGCTGATTTCAATCCCCCGGCTCTATATACAATTGGCAGGCTTAAAAACGCCCCCGGTTCGAATCCTGTCTATACACTTACCTTGAGCGGCTCGCCTGCGACAGCTCTTTCGCTTATGGCCCCTTTGAACATCCAGACTATGACGGGGACAGATACATTTAACTTCCCGACATTTTTTGTCCCTGACCAGGTTGATCGGAACACGAATTACGTGTACACGCTTACGATATCGGCTCCATTCGCCGAGGATGCGGTTTACGAGATATTCATTCTCGTCAAAGACAGGTCTCCTTCGATCACATGCATAGATAGCGAGGCATACGAGGGCGCGGCCGATTTTACGCTCAACTGTACGGTAGAGAATGAGCCGCCGGGCGCTACGTATTCATGGGCGGCTCGGGGCGATACGCAGGATACGAGCCTGTTGACGAGCGGTACGGACGGTCTGACGCCAACGTTCGCTGTGCCGGACGATGTGCAGGGGACAACAGACTACGAATACACGGTGACGCTGTCGGCTTCGGGCATTGACGACATTACCGAAGACATTACCGTGACGGTTCTGGAGAAGCCGGATATCTATTGCTCCGATCCCGGGTTTGAACTTATAGCTGCAAAATCATGGGAGACGTATGAAGGTAACCGGGATTTCCCATTGCGCATTTGCGAGCAAGGATGGGCAGGCGCGCCGGGCGCTAATCCCGTCTACGCGTTCGCATGGACAGCCCGGGGCAGCACGGCGAACACGGACCTGCTTAGCGCGACGAACATAGAGGCTCCGACGTTTGCCACACCGGATACGGTAGAGAGCGCCGAGAACTACGAGTACCGGCTGACAGTGAGTGCAGCGAACGCGAATAGCTACTCGATGAATGTTGGCGTAGCGGTGTTTAATGCGCTGAACCTTGTGTGCGAAGGCCCCTACGAGGTTGACGAGGGCGATGCCGACATCGAGTTGGAATGTGATGCGTCCGGCGTACCCGATAAATCTCTGTATACGTGGTCATGGTTGCCGAGCACCAACCTGACGGAGCACTATACGGGTACGCCCATATTCGATGTGCCTGACGATGTAGATAAGGATACGACCTGGAAGTATGGAGTAACGGTGGGGGCATTCCGTGCGAGGTCCGATAACGCCACTGTTACGGTAACGGTGCGCGACACGGATTCGACGGATCCTTCGCTCACCTGCACAGACAAGGAAGTATACGAGAACACCGCCGATTTTCCGCTGGACTGTACGGTGAGGGATGCGCCTTCGGACGCTACGTACGCGTGGACGGCCCGGGGCAGTACATCGGATACGGGCGATCTAAGCAGTACGACCATTCTGAAGCCGACGTTTTCGGTACCGCCCAATGTGAATTCGGATACGGACTACGAATACACGGTCACGCTGTCGGCTTCGGGCGTCGACGACGTTACCGAAGACGTTATCGTGACGGTGCTGAACAAGGAACCGCTTGACGTGACGTGCGAGGATGTTCCATCGCCGGTGTACGAAGGTTCGGATGATTTCAAGTTCGCTTGTACGGCGTCGAATGCTCCTCCCGGCTCTTCGTACTCGTATTCATGGATAACGCTAGCGGATATATGGGACGCGGCGTGGCTGCTCAGCGACGTACACATAGCTTCGCCTACGTTCAAAGTGCCGGACGAAGTAGCCGCGACGACGACGTACGAATACCTGCTGACGGTTTCTGCGGAGAATGCGGAAGACGGGACTGCCGAGGTAGCGGTGACGGTGTTGAACAAGGAGCCGCTGTCGCTGATATGCACGCCTCCCGCCCCGGCGTACGAAGGTTCTCCGGATTTTGCGCTGGACTGCTCGGCGTCGGGCGCTCCCGCGGGTTCCGCCTACGAATACGTCTGGACAGCTCGTGGCGACACGCCGGACACGGCGCTCCTGAGCGCTTCGGACATTGCCTCGCCGATGTTCCTTGTCCCCGACGATGTAGCTTCGACGACGACGTACGAGTACCTTTTGACGGCGAGCGCGGCGAATGCGGAAGACGGTTCGGCGGCAGTTGCGGTGACGGTGTTGAATACGGGCGCGCTTGCGGTGGCGTGCGCGGATCCCGGTTCGGTGTACGAGGGATCGGCGGATGTCGCGTTCGACTGCTCGGCGTCGGGTGCGCCTGCGGGTTCCGCCTACGACTACGTCTGGACGGCCCGCGGCGACACACAGGATACATCGCTTTTGAGCGCCACGGATGTGGCCTCGCCGACGTTTGCGGTGCCGGACAACGTGACCTCGACGACGCGGTACGAATACCTGCTGACCGTCTCGGCTCAGAATGCGGAATCCGGTACGGCGAGAGTCACGGTGACGGTACTGAATACGGGCGCGCTTGCGGTGGCGTGCGCGGATCCCGGTTCGGTCTATGAAGGCACGGCGGATATCGCTTTCGACTGCGAGGCCTCGGGGGCTCCGGCGGGCGCCGCCTACACATACGCCTGGACAGCTCGGGGCGACACGCAGGATACGTCACTACTGAGCGCTTCGGACATTGCCTCGCCGACCTTCTACGTGCCAGCGGAGGTAGACGAAGACGAGACGTACGAATACCTGCTGACCGTCTCGGCGGCGAATGCAGAATCCGGTGCGGCGAGAGTCACGGTGACGGTACTGAATACGGGCACGCTTGCGGTGGCGTGCGCGGATCCGGGTTCGGTGTACGAGGGATCGGACGACATTGCGTTCGATTGCGAGGCGTCGGGCGCGCCTGCAGGTTCCGCCTACGAATACGCCTGGACGGCCAGTGGCGGCACGCAGGATACGGGGCTTTTGAGTGCGACGGACATCGCTTCTCCCACGTTTTCGGTTCCCGAAGAAGTGGATGAGACGACACGGTACGAATACCTGCTTACGGTCAGTGCGGAGAATGCGGAGTCCGGGACGGCAGAGGTGTCGGTTACGGTGCTCGACAAGCCTGCGCTTGCGGTGACATGCGCAGACCCCGGTTCGGTCTACGAAGGCACGGCAGACGTCGCGTTCGATTGCGAGGCGTCGGGTGCGCCTGCGGGTTCCGCCTACGACTACGTCTGGACGGCCAGTAGCGGTACGCAGGATACGGGGCTTTTGAGCGCGACGGACATAGCTTCCCCCACGTTCTACGTGCCGGACGAGGTAGCCGCGACGACGATGTACGAATACCTGCTTACGGTGAGCGCGGAAAACGCTGAGGACGGCACTGCAGAGGTCACGGTGACGGTGCTCGACAAGCCTGCGCTTGCTGTGACATGCGCAGATCCCGGTTCGGTGTACGAAGGATCGGACGACATTGCGTTCGATTGTGAGGCGTCGGGCGCGCCGGGGGACAACCCGCAGTACTCATACGCCTGGACAGCCAGTGGCGATACGCAGGACACGTCGCTTCTGAGCGCTACGGACATCGCTTCGCCGACCTTCTACGTGCCGGCGGAGGTAGACGAAGACGAGACGTACGAATACCTGCTTACAGTCAGCGCGGAGAACGCAGAAGACGGCGCCGCGGAGGTTGCGGTGACTGTGCTGAACAGGATACAGACGCCCGAACCCGAGCCTGTTTCGCCTCCCGCGGAAGAGCCTCCCGAGCCTACTTCTCCTCCTCTGGCATCGTCTTCCCCGGCACGGGAGCCCTCCGATCCGACGGCGCTCGGCGTAACGGTAAGCGCCTCGCCCTTGCGTTTCGGGGTGCAGTCGGCGGATACCGAAGTGTCCCTCGATCCGATGACCGACGGCATATCGACCTATGTATCGGGTCCGTACCACGGAGGCCGCATGACGCTTTCGCCGGGCGGCGGCGAGGCCCTCGATGAGAACGGAGAGATGGACCTCTCCATCGAGCTGGTCTCCCCGGTCGTGCTCAAAC